>CAIPFS010000612.1 GCA_903864375.1 uncultured Verrucomicrobiota bacterium | reverse complement strand
TCGTTTGTTGTAGTAGCTCCAGGCCACCAGTGCCGGGATGGCCACCATCAAACCAGCGAGAGTCTTGTTCAAGGCAGCCGCGATACCCTGCGCCAGCAGTGAATTGTCTCCCGTCGTGGCACGCCCGAAATCCGCGAAAATCGGAATAATGGCGTAAATCGTTCCGACCAACCCCAGGAGCGGGGCGATGCCGACGATGATCTCAAGAATCACCAGTCCCCGTTCCATCTGGGCAACCTCCTGACGTGCCAGCACCTGGACTGCCTCAGCGTTATCGGTCTTGGACCAGTCCCGGTGATCCAGCATCAGGGTGACCAGCCGGGCCAGCGGCGATGGTTGCGCCAGCGCCAGGGATCGGAGGTCCTCTGCGCTTGCCACCCCTAATGCATGGGAGAGGGCGGCAGGACGAATCATGGAACCGCGCAAGGCCCATCCGCGCTCAATGATGAACGCGACGGCGACAACGGACATAATCAAGAGGAGCCACAGAAACGGGCCACCCGTTCGAAGAGCGTCAAACATCAGTAGACAATGTAGTTAAAGGTGAATTTAATATCAGTGAAATCCTTACCAACCCAGCTTCGCATGGGGACCGGCCAGGTTCCAAAGGGAGCCGCCTGATCAATTGCCAGAATGCAAATGAGGGAAAGATTCTCCCCGACGGAGGAAGGTTTGTTGTCGATTCCGGAGACGTGGCCGTCGGCGTGCAGGCGGAAGGTGATCTCGACCTGCCCGGTACGCTCGAAAGAGAACTTCCGCTCGTCCAGCAATTCATACCACCGAGCCTGGATGGCGGCGGTCATCTTTAGCCCATAATCACCAAACGGAGAGGCCTTGACGTTTTCCGAGGGCTCGATGCTGAGTCGCCGAACGCCACCTTCCTGCTGCTTCTTTTCCTCGACAATGATTCCCTTTGCGGCCCGGGCTTCTGACAAGGTCTTGAATTTTCGGGGTTTCGACTCTGCAACCTTTTCTGTTTCCCGGGCCTTGTCTTCCCGTGCATCGGCCACGGGTTTTTCAACAGGGAGGGGCTGCGGAGTGTCCGCCTTCGGTGAGGTCACCGGCTTGGCCTGAACCGTTTCGCCGGCAGTGGAACCGCCTGGCGGAGGCGCGGCGGCTTTATCGACCAACTCCCTGAGTTCCGGGGCCGGTTTTGGCGGAGGCTCGACTGGGGTGGGAGGAACGGCCGTATCAAACGTCTTCCGGGCTTCGGGTCGTTTCCCATCAATGTTGGGAACCGGCAGATCGTTTTTCGGGGGGCTTGGATTTGCAGCCAGGGTATTGGCGTTGGACAGTTTGGTGGCGTCCTCCGGTGCATCCGGCGTGATGGTGTCGGGATTCACCTCCACAAATTCCGTCACTGTTTCAGCCGACGGCTCGGGTCGGACGGTGGGTGGTGGTCGATGAAGCGACTCCACCAGCGGTTTTAACCAGGGTGGAAACCAGACGGAATCGATGATCCGGGGAAAGACCCAGGCCAGCAGGAAGAAATTGATGTGCAGCAACAAGGAAACGATCAGCGCGACCACCAAAGGGGATCGAACTCGTTGCTTCCATCGCGACTGACGCACCGCAAAAGTCATTTCTCGGGCTGGGAGACTGACGGACACTCATCGTCTGGGCAAGAATGGTTGCCGGACTCCATTCCACAGAAAGGACCCGGCGGCGGCTCAGCGGTTACGCGGAGGGGGTGAAGTTTCGTCCGCGTGCGACGGGCGAAATCCGACAATGGTTCCTTCGATCCGCGCCCTTTCTTGACGCTCCACCGGCAAAGCCTCAATTTCAACGGGTTGAACGACCCTGTTTTTTTGACGCAATGACCACGCCTTCCTCTCTGGCCGCCACCCGCCAATCATTTGATTTGGGCAACGGTACGTCCGGCCAGTTCTATTCCCTTCCCGCTCTGGAACAATATCTCGCGCTTCCGGTATCCCGGCTGCCGGTCTCCATTCGGATCGTCCTGGAATCCGTTCTCCGCAATTGCGACGGACGCAAGGTTCAGGAAGCAAACGTGCGTGAGTTGGCGGGTTGGCAGGCCAAAGCGGTTCGAACCGCTGAGATCCCCTTTGTGGTGGCCCGCATTGTCCTGCAGGACTTCACCGGCGTACCCCTGTTGGTGGACCTGGCAGCCATGCGTTCCGCCGTGGCCCGTCTGGGTGGCAACCCGAAGTTGATTGAACCGCTGGTCCCGGTGGACCTGGTGGTCGACCATTCCGTTCAGGTCGATGCCAACGGTACTTCGGACGCATTTGCCCAAAATCTGGCCATTGAATTCCACCGCAATCGCGAACGATACCAGTTCCTGAAATGGGGGATGCAGGCATTTGACACCTTCAAGGTCGTCCCCCCCGGTATCGGCATCGTTCATCAGGTCAATCTGGAGTTTCTGGCCAAGGGGGTCCTTCAGCAGGGGGGAGTCTATTACCCGGACACCCTCGTGGGAACCGACTCGCACACCACCATGATCAACGGCATCGGCGTGGTCGGTTGGGGCGTGGGAGGCATTGAAGCTGAGGCCGGCATGTTGGGCCAGCCGGTTTATTTCCTGACCCCGGATGTGGTCGGAGTGCATCTGACGGGGACATTGGGAGAAGGGGTCACGGCCACCGATTTGGTGCTGACGCTCACCCAATTGCTCCGCAAAGCCAAGGTGGTCGGAAAGTTCGTGGAATTCTTTGGTCCCGGCGCCCGACATTTGAGCGTCGTTGACCGGGCGACCATTGCCAACATGGCCCCGGAATATGGGGCAACCATGGGCTTTTTCCCCATCGACGGGGAATGTGTAGCCTACCTTCGGGCCACCGGACGTTCGGAAGAGCATTGCCGAATCTATGAGAACTACTACCGCGCACAGGGATTGTGGGGCATCCCGGAAGCCGGAGAGATCGATTACTCGCAATTGATTGAATTTGATCTGGCCACCGTCGGCCCCAGTGTCGCCGGCCCGAAACGTCCCCAAGACCGCATCGAACTGGCAAAACTGAAACAGGAGTTCATCGGTGCGTTTGGAAAACCCGTAAACGAAAACGGATTCGGCAAAAATGTCGAGGAGTTGACCACCAACCGGGCGGAGGTCCAATGGAACGGAACAGGTAAAGCCACGCTCGGTCATGGCTCCGTCCTGATCGCGGCCATCACCAGTTGCACCAACACCAGCAACCCATCCGTCATGCTGGCTGCGGGACTCCTGGCCAAAAAAGCGGTGGAACGCGGACTGACGGTCAACCGTTCGGTCAAGGCATCACTGGCTCCCGGAAGTCGGGTCGTCAGCGATTATCTTTCAAAAACAGGCCTTCAGCCTTATCTCGACCAACTGGGATTCAATCTGGTGGGATATGGATGCACCACGTGCATTGGCAACTCGGGCCCCCTTCGTCCGGCCATTGAAGAGGCCGTGGTCAAACACGACTGGGTGGCTGCCAGCGTCCTCTCCGGCAACCGTAATTTCGAGGCTCGAGTCCATCAAAACATTAAGGCGAACTTCCTGATGTCGCCTCCCTTGGTGGTCGCCTTTGCTCTTGCAGGCCGTGTGGACATCGATCTGACCCGTGAGCCTCTAGGGCATACGCCGGCAGGTCTGCCGGTTTACTTGAAGGATATCTGGCCCAGCCTGGAGGAAATCCGGACGGCATTGGCATCCGCCCTGAAACCGGAGGTGTTCCAGGCCCTTTACTCCAATTTCGCCGGCCAGAATCCAAAGTGGAACGAGATTCCTGCCAGCACGGGTCTGGTCTATGCCTGGGATGCCGCGAGTACTTACATTCAGGAACCACCCTTCTTCGAGAATTTCTCCCTGACCCCCGGGTCGATTCAACCCATTGCCGGAGCCCGGGCGCTGGGAATTTTTGGCGACTCCGTCACTACGGATCATATTTCACCCGCCGGCTCCTTCAAAAAGTCGTCCCCGGCCGGCAAATACCTCATCGACAACAAGGTCGCTCCCGAGGATTTCAACAGCTACGGCTCACGCCGCGGCAATGACCGAGTCATGACCCGGGGTACCTTTGCCAACGTCCGAATCAAGAACCTGATGCTGGGAGGTGAAGAGGGGGGCTCCACGCTTCTCCAACCGGAAGGCACCAAACTTTCCATTTATGACGCCTCGCTGGAATACCAGAAACGCGGCGTTCCGCTGATGGTCTTTGCCGGTCAGGAATACGGCACGGGTTCAAGCCGGGACTGGGCTGCGAAAGGGACCAATCTTCTGGGCGTGAAGGCGGTGGTCGCCCAAAGCTTCGAACGCATTCACCGGTCGAACCTGGTGGGAATGGGGGTCCTGCCCCTTCAATTTCATGATGGAACCACCGCCCAGACCCTTCAATTGAAGGGAACCGAGATTTTTTCCATCATTGGGCTGGACGCGAGCCTCAAGCCGCAGCAGGACTTGACCTTGGAAATTCGCCGGGCCGATGGTGCTGTTGACAAGGTCCCGGTGCGATGCCGGATCGATACCCCCATCGAGATCGATTACTATCAGCACGGAGGCATCCTGCCGTTCGTTCTGCGGCAGTTGATTTCAGGGAAATAGAGACACTAGATGTGCTGGGAGTCCGTGACGTCTTTGACGGTGTAGCCGGTCTCCTGGCGCTTGAGGTTGACCTCATACTTTTTCAAATAGGCTTGAAACAGGTCATCGGCGCTCATGCCCATGACCTGCGCCAGTGAAATCAAGAAGTGGAAGAGATCCACAATCTCCACCCGGGCGTTCTGTTCGTCGAATTTTTGGTACTTGGCCCACCATTTCCACGGGACGCTGTCGGTTAATTCCGCCAGTTCCTGGGAACAGGCCCGGCAATAGTTGAGCACCCACTTGGTCTTCTCGGCTTCGTCCATCCGGTCGGTGAATACGCCAATGCGCTCATTGAGAGAGCGCTGCATCCTGAACAATTCGCGAAGCTGGTCCGGTGTTTCCATCGGGATCCATCGTGGAGGCCATCTCCGGCCCCGCCAAGCCGGAATTGTCCCCAATCATTTTCCCATCGCAAAAAGGAACATCCCGCCTAATCTGCGGACATGGCGACCGTCGGAGCCCTCCCCACCCGTCCCTTTCAATCGTCTCCTTCGAGTCCCACGGCACCCACGTCGGAGCGCACCGCTTCGCCGGTCCGAAGCCTCGACACCCATGCCGCTGGGTGGCTGGTCCTGGGTGCCGCGTTTATCGTCATCGGAGTCATTTGGGACATCTCGTGGCACATCACCATTGGTCGCGACACCTTTTGGACCCCCGCTCACCTCATGATCCACCTCGGGGGAAGCCTGGGAGGATTTCTCAGCGGCTTCATCTGCCTCGATGCCACCTTTTTCCGACGTCGAGCGTGGGCGGACCGGGTGATTCAGGTGTGGGGATTCCGAGCTCCGTTCGGGGCCTGGATTTGTATTTGGGGTGCCGGGGCGATGCTGACGTCGGCACCATTCGATAACTGGTGGCACAATGCCTACGGACTCGACGTCAAGATTCTCTCTCCCCCGCACATGGTGCTGGCCCTCGGGATGCACGGGGTCGTCGCCGGTGCCTTCCTTCTGGCGTCGTCCGCCCGCAACCGCGCTCAGGAGCGGGGTGAACTCAGCCCGGCGCGGTGGTACGCTGTCTGTGCCCAGGGGGTCCAACTGGCATTCGCCTCCATCCTCATTTCCGAGTTGACCACGCCCAACCTCCAACACAGCGGACGGTTCTACATCGCCAGTGCCATCGTGTTTCCGGCCTTGTTGACCGCGGCCGTGGTCACCCACCCGTTCAAATGGGGCGCCACCCGGGTTTGTCTGGTCTACATGACGCTCATTCTGGGGATGATGTGGGTCCTGCCACTGTTTGCAGCGGAGCCCAAACTCGCACCTGTGAACAACCGGGTCGATCACATGGTTCCCTCCGCATTTCCCTTGCTCCTCATCATCCCCGCCCTGGTTCTGGATATTTCCCTGGGATGGCTCCGACAGCGGCGCGGATGGCTTTGGACTGCACTGCTGGTGGTCGGTTCAGCCACGCTCTTTATTGGTGTTTTTCTGACCGTCCAGTGGTTCTTCAGTCAGTTCCTGATCAGTCCTTCGGCTGACAATTGGTTCTTCGCAGGACACGGTCGTTTTATTGGCTATCAGAATCATCGCAATGAATGGCAGGAACGGTTCTGGGATCGCCATGATGCCTTGAACCTGGCCAGCCTATGGACCGCCTGGTGGGTCGCCGTTCTCTCGTCCCTTGCCGGATGCCTGCTGGGACGTTTCGCCACCCGGGTGCGCCGATGATCCGTCGTCTTGCCTTTGCCTTGGGCCTCCTGTGGAGCCTGGTCGTTCGAGCCCACATCGGAAGTCCCTTCGTCTTGTTTGAAGGGCGGGCCGGCGCTTTCCCGGTGCGAATCTCAATTCGGGAACCCGATGTGGTTCCCGGTCTGGCTGAAATCACCGTCCGGGTGCTCCAAGGTCAGCCGCAGGAGGTCACGGTGCTGCCCCTCGATCAGGACGCCGACCGTGCCAAAGCACCCCGTCCCGACACGGCCATTTCCACCCCTGGAGACCCTCAACTTTATTCCGCATCCCTCTGGTTCATGCGACGTGGTTCGTATGCGGTCGAAGTCTCCCTCGCGGGAAACGGAGGTGGACGAGTGCTGGTTCCCGTTGATTCCCTGGCCCGACGGCAGGAACCGATGGGCTCCTTCCTGAGTGGAATCCTGGTCGTGCTGGGTGTCCTGCTGGTGGGGGGATACATCAGCATCGTTGCCAGCGCCGCGAGCCAGAGTCGATTGGGACCGGAGTTTGCACCGCGGGCACGCCTCTCGTTGCGAACCGTTCTGGGTGCGACCCTTGCCTCCGCCATCATGGGATTTCTGGTATGGGGTGGCTCCAAATGGTGGGCGGCGGAGGATGCCGACCATCAGGCGCGCGTCCTGTTCCGCCCGCTGGAAAACAGGG
>CAIPFS010000611.1 GCA_903864375.1 uncultured Verrucomicrobiota bacterium | reverse complement strand
GGGCATTGGCTTTCTCTCCCTGATTTTAGGCAATGGGGTGGGACGCGGATTGCGCCTTCAGAAAACAATCGACCGGATGGGACGATGGGCGGCAAATCGATTCTCCACAGCCCGGGAGACCAGCGATCACTCCGGGCGGCAGGCCCCCGATCCCCGGCGCTGGAGTGAGGGCTTCGTCACCTGCACGCTGATTTTCTGCGTGGGCCCGATGGCCATTCTGGGTTCCATCCAGGATGGCTTGGACGGTCAATGGAAGACTCTTGGCATCAAAGGAATTCTTGATGGTCTTGCCACTCTTGGATTCACCGCGACCTTTGGATGGGGACCCATCCTGTCGGCCATCCCGGTCCTGGCCTATCAAGGAAGCCTGACCCTGGCGGCACAATGGATGGAGCCTCTGGTCCGCGGCGAGGAGATGAAAGCCAGCCTCGGAATCGCCGGGGGTTTGATTGTGGCCTGCATCTCCGTGGTGATCCTGAACCTTCGCAAAGTGCCCCTGGCCAACTACCTTCCCGCACTGCTGATTGCCCCGCTATTGACCCGCTGGTGGCTGAACGGTTGAAGGCAGGGAACCGGGGCTCACTGCCTTCCACCCCCGTCGGGTGACTGCCATGGACCCACCTGTGCCAACAAGACTTGCGCTCAGGTCCCCCAGTCCTGCGATCTGAACCGTTTTTAATCAATCAACGCTTTACCTAAAGCTACCAATGATTGACCGTCAGGGCGAATGACACCTGGGTGCGATTGCAATGACACTTTCTTTGCACCGCGTCCGTTGCAGAAAAATCCACCTTTAATGATCGGCAGTCGACAGGTGAGCCAGATTGTTCCCAAGGTTTAAAGGTGTCCTTGAACCCAATTCTCGGAACCATCCCGCCGGTCCTTCATTAGCGGCGTGGGGCGAAAAATCAGGAAAAACCGTACAACAACAAGGGAGTCTCCCATTCATTCATATCGTCCTTTTTGACCGATGAATTCCCCCTCGCCGACTATCCCAATCCTGTGATCACCGTAACGATTATCGATGACGATGTCACCCTGCTCGAAGCACTGAGCCGGACTCTGCAGCAGGAGGGATTCAAGGTCACCACGGCGTCCTCGCCGGTCGAAGGCGTCCAGATGGCGGCAACCTTGAAGCCGGAAATCATCATCTGCGATGTCAACATGCCCGGACACAGCGGCCATTGGGTTCTGGGTCAAATCCGGAGCAATCCGGCAACAGCCGATATTCCTTTGATTTTTCTTACCGGTGAGACCAGTCCGTCCGACGTGCGTCAGGGAATGAATCTCGGGGCCGATGACTATCTCTGCAAACCGGTGCAACCCATCGATTTGATTGACGCCCTTCGAACCCGGGTCGCAAAACGGCGGGCGCAACGGACCCGGGAGGCGACCCGAAGCCGGGAGTGGGCCACACAATTGAGCCGGATCATCAGTCACGAAATCCGAACCCCACTCGGCGTCATCGGCCCGGGGATCGAACTGCTGGACGATGCGGTGACCGCCTCGGACACGGAGGAAATCCAGACCGTTTCACGCATCGTGAAGGACGGTGCCACCCGCCTGCTGGCGACCACCGAACGTCTCGAAATCTTTGCCGCCCTTGCCACCGCAGCGGCCGGTCCATCGTCGCACCCGACCCCACGGAACAAGGCATGCCACGGACAGGCTCTCCATGACCTGTTCATGAACATCGCGGGTAAATGGAAGCGAACCGGGGATATCCGGATTGAAGGAATGCCTGCGGAATTGCCGGTGGACTTTGAACTGTTTGAAATTCTTTTGCGGGAACTGGTCGACAATGCCCTCAAGTTCTCGCCGCCTGCTTCTCCCGTCGTCGTCCGACTATCCCATGCGGAAGGAAATATTCATCTGCAAATTCAGGATGGTGGACGCGGCATGGAACCCTGGCAGATTCAAGCCGCCTCGGCCTTTCAACAATTTGACCGACTTCAACGGGAACAGCAGGGACTGGGACTTGGACTCGCCATCTGTCATCTCCTGATCCAGAGAATGGATGGAAAAATAACCTTTCACCGACCGCAAAGCGGTGGATTGATCGTGGATGTCGTCCTGCCGGGAATCGCGCCGTCGGATGGCAAGGAGCAGTCGATGCCATAGGAAATTCGGAACCCGGAGGGCCATCTGGACAGGTCCATTCCCCGGCAATCCGGAGTAGCGCGTCTGGCTCCTGCACACCGTCTCCACCACGGCCCGCGGGTGGAGCGCCGGGTTTCAGCAAACTCCCGTTGAAGAGCCTATCAGGGATGGCCGGACCGAAACAAATAAGATTGGAACTCTCACGTCCCCCAAGCCCATAGTCCGTTTTTTGACATCCCCCCGAAAGCCAACGATGGAGACTACATCAGCCAATATCCTGATTGTGGACGACACTCCGGCCAATCTTCGATTGCTGGACGAGATGTTGTCGTCCATGGGTTATAGGAATCGCCTGGTGACCTCGGGACGGCAGGCAATGAGCGCCGCGCGCCGGGAGGTTCCGGACCTGTTGCTGCTCGATATCATGATGCCGGGCATGGATGGATTCGAGGTTTGCCGAGAGTTCAAGGCCGATCCCGTGCTCAAGGCAGTCCCCGTCCTTTTTCTCAGCGCAGCCAGCAGCACCGACGAAAAGGTTCGCGCTTTCCGCGAGGGTGGCGTCGATTTCATTTCGAAGCCGTATAATGTTTCCGAAGTGGAGGCCCGGGTTCGCGCTCATCTGCTGATTCATTTCCAAAAGCGGGAGATTGAGACTGCCCATCAACGTCTGGCGGAACTCGAGCGGCTTCGGGACAGTCTCGTTCACATGGTGGTGCATGACATGCGGAGCCCCCTGTTTGTGATGGGACTGAATCTTCATTCCCTCCATCGGGCGATCCCTTCCGGTGATGTCGAAAGTCACGCAGCCCTGACGGACACCGAGGACAAGGTCCGGTATCTCACCAGTCTCGTTTCGCAGCTCCTCGACGTCAGCCGACTGGAGGCCGGCGAGATGGTCCTCCAAAAGGTACCGGGCGATCTCGTTGCCGGGGTGAATCGGACCGTGCAGACCTTCACCCATTCCCACCCGCTGATTGAGGTGAGCGCTGAGGCACCAGTTCCCGCCGTTTTCGATGCGGCCATCATCCATCGCGTCCTGGCGAATTTGATTCAAAATGGGATTATCCACGGAGGTCCGAAGCCCGGACTTCGAGTCACCGTCGAAGCTATCGACGGAGGTGCCCGGGTTGCGGTCATCGATCAGGGGCCGGGTGTTCCGGT
>CAIPFS010000610.1 GCA_903864375.1 uncultured Verrucomicrobiota bacterium | reverse complement strand
CGAGCGTCCGGGGGGAGGAACGAGGGAAATCCCCCAGACTGCCGGAGAGATCGGTTTGGGCGATGAAGCGCGTTGCGACGACATGAACGCGGGTGAACGGGTCCCAGTGTCGCAATTGGATGGTCAACTCATTGGTCCCGATGGCCACTGCCTCGATCTTCAACGGTGAAAGGCGGGTGGCCTCAAGAAAACGGGCGGGCGATAGAAGCCAGGCTCCCTCCCGGATTCCGGAGGATACGGACAGCGCAATATCGCTGGGGACCGGTCGATTTCGAAGTCGAAGCGAGTAGTCCCCGGGGGCGAGGCCGCTGATTTCCAGAGAACCACCCTGAGGCTGCAGCCTGGCGGAAGGGACCGGCAGGAAGACGTCATTGCGGCGCTCAAGCAGGGAAATGGACGAGAGGTTGGTGCTGCCGTCCCACGGAAGTCGAAGGATGTCCCCGGAGCCGGCGTGGATCGTGGGCGGAAGTTGAACATCATCATGGGGCAGGACCCAATTCCGGACCGTTCCCTCGGAAAGGTGTGCCGTCACGTGTTCAATCTCGGCAAGTATCCCGAGGTCGATTCGCCCGCGGTCATCGGTCTGGAGCGGGACGGACTGGCGCTCGCTGAAGCCTCGGTGGATAAAGTCGAATAGAACCTGTTGATTGGCAATGGGTTCACCATTCTTGCCCAGCAGATCGAAGACGTATCGACCGGCAAAGCGCCCCAGGTGGCCGTCCTTAATGGTGTCGGTTGCGTCGATACCGTTGATCTCCCATTCCTGCGAGTCGGATATCTCCTCCTTTTTTCCACCCCGACTGAGATAGGAAATTCTGGCACTCAGGACGGCGGAGACATGGGTGACGCGGTCCGCCACCTGAAACGGGTGGGTAAAGACCCGGCTGTCTGTCAGCCCCTCGACCGGTATCTCGTGGGTCGTGGTCACGCCATCCTGGGTGACCGTGGTCAGGGTGAGCTTTGGTTCCTCCAATAATACAGGGGGCAGCGGGGTTTCCCCGGTCAGCAGGGTGGTTCGGGCCACCAGCGTGGCCGTACGACCAGCCAGGAGTTGTTCCCGCTCCAGATGAAAATCGACATGGAGCCGGTAGGCCTCTGCATGTTGGTGGAATGGGTTCAGGGTGGCGAACGCGCCATCGGGACTAGCCAGGGTCACGGTTCGATGGGCTTCCTCCCGGGCAAACGGGATGAGG
The DNA here is from genome assembly GCA_903864375.1 of uncultured Verrucomicrobiota bacterium. GTDB lineage: Bacteria > Verrucomicrobiota > Verrucomicrobiia > Limisphaerales > UBA9464 > CAILNN01. The sequence continues at coordinate 6,942 of CAIPFS010000610.1, read as the reverse complement.
ATCTGCCCCGTCTTGGGATTCGGATTCCACTGACGCCCATCCAACCAGGCGACCGCCTGGGGCGTGGGGCGGAAGGATTCGTCCAGGATCGTCAGCAGATCGCCACCCGGGCTGAGTTGCTGGATCAAATGAAAGTCCCCTTTTCGAATGAGGGCGCGGGAGGACTTTCCGCCACCAATAAACTCAACAATCCATGCCCCCCGCTTTCCTTGAAGTTCCGGGAACTTGAACTCGCGGGTCGTCCTGCGGAAGGGAGCCGGATCTACCTCATGGGTCTGCTCGGCATTGGCCACCAGGCCATCGAGGTTGAGGTCGGTGTCAGGCTGTCGATTGAGTGTGGACGCCAGATTCAGCGTATTGAGCTCGAAAATCTTGACGATCAGTTTGGGTGTATTCTTGAGGAAAACCCGCAGAGTCACCTCGTCGGCAGGAGAAAAGTAGACCGGGTTCCCGGGCGAGAAATCAATGTCCACCCGATCCCGGAGGGACTGATAGGCGGACGGTGACAGGAGGGAGGCCCATTTTTCGGGGTCGCCGATGCCCGCCGTGATCTTGGCCTCAGCGAAGACCGATTTGACCCAGGACTCGGAAAGCCATTCTGTCCAGGACTGCCAGTCGGAGTCGTTGGCTGCAAAATGAAGGACAAAATCCCGGACCAGCGGTTCATCCCGTCCGATGGGGGGAAGCCCCAGATGGTACTCGGTGAAATCCGCATCCAGGTTGACCAGGGCCTGGCTGCCGGTGGCCTTCTCAATCAATGCCAGACTGACGTACGGACCGGGACGCGGCAGCTTCAGGTATTCGAGGAAGCGTTCCCGGGAGTAAATTCCGCGGCTCCGATCGTCCTCCAGACGGGCGTAGAGAATACACGCCTTCAGGGAATTAAAGGCCGGCGGCAACGGCCTGACGGCCGTCAGCAATCGCTCCAACCAGGCCTCTCGTCCCGGGGTTTGCGGCCGGATGTTTTCCTCGCTGGATGGCGCCAATTGACGGAGTCGGCACTCCACATAGGCCGTCTGCCGGGCCACCGACGGAACGGCCTGGGCCAGTTCCCCCAGTTGATCGGGGAGCAGCAATCGATGAATGGGCCATTCACCGAAGCCTTTGCTTTCCGGACTCTTCAGGTCTTCGATGAGGAGTTCCGTCAGGTGCGGGACATCCGGTCGGTCGATTCGCCCCAGCACCGTCCGGCGTTGCGGCGGCGTCAGTGCGACCTGCTGGCCGACCAGGGTTTCCAGGACTTCATCGCTCGCCCCGGGGAGGTCGTCGGTGGCCAGGAGGGCCTTCAGATACACCGAAGACTCCAGCAGATGGGGGTCGAGACTGTTGGGAAGGTTTGGCTTTTGGTCGCGAATCTCCTGAACGTGATCCAGGCGCGGGTGCAACTGCTCACGGAGGAACTGCAAGGTTTTCTGAGGATCCGTTTCGTACGTCAGCAAGGATTCCCGCCGCTCAATGATCGGGCGTCGCTCTGATTTGGGGAACCGTGCCGCCCATTGGCGAAGGACGTCGCTCAGTTTTTCATGCTGCCTTGTGTTTTGGTAATGGAGCGCCCGGAAAAAGTAAGCTTCCTCCGTTCCGGGTACGAGCAACGAAAGCGTGGCTTCCCGGTCTTCGGCGAAAGCGAACGTCTCGATAAACCCGATTTCATTTTCCGCCCGCGCTGGCGGGAAAAGGGCAAGGCCAAGCACAAGGACCAGCGTAGAACGGCAATTCATAAAGCCAAGGACAGTACAGGATCCAATTCCCATGGACTCAATAACGGGATTACCATCGCATTCTTAGGTCCGGTTTTGAGAAATTCCACGGTCTTTCAAAGAACGGGATCCATCACCCGGTGCCGTTTCGCGACCGGTTCACGGTGTGGAAGTGACCCTAAACCAGCCCTGCAACCCGGTCATCGGGACATGGACGTCCACGCTTCCCGTGACGCCAGGTGTCGGCAGGTTGGTGAGGCTCTGCCAGACTGCACCCTTGAGGGTCGGTAGGTACTGGACGACATAGCTGGCCCCCGCGACGACCGGCAGTGCAAAATGAAGTTCGTTTCCCACCACCAGGGGGCTTCCGAGAGAAAAGGGAGGGACAACCACGTTGGGGGTGACGGTCAAGTGCGCCGCCGGGCTCAACAATCCTCCGAACTTGTTGGTGACCAGGACGGAGTAGGTCCCCGCGGCGGTGAGCGGGATGGAATTCAAGGCCAGCGTGGCGTTGGTGGCATTGGGGATGGAATGGTTGGTGTTGAAGTACCATTGGTACTGAAGGGGCGCGCTGCCCGTGGCCACAACTGAAAAGGTTGCCGATCCTCCCTCGGTGACAGCCTGGTCTGTCGGTGGGGTGGTGATTTTTGGGGGGGCATCCGCCGGAGCGACAATCACCGTGATGGTGCCGGTCACCGTCCGATCTGCCTTGGCGTTGGCGTTTTCCTTTGCCGTAATCGTCAAGGCATAAGTCCCTGCCACTGTGGGAGTTCCTTTTATAGTTGCGGAAAGGATGACCGGGTCGAACGAGATGTAACCGGTCACCAGGCTCAGGCCTGGCGGAACAACCCCGGGACTGACGGGCGCCCACGTAATGATGCTGATGGTGTAGGAAGCATCAAATTGGATCACCACGGGAAGGTCGGCTTTAACTCCGACTTTAGCGTTAAATGTTTGCTTGGGGATACTGACGGCACTGGCTGCGGAAAGGGCGTCGACGCTCCCGACGACGCCGGTAAAGAAGAGCAATGAGCGAATGATGGCGATCGCTGGGGCGGCAGAGGTGACGGCGGAGGCGGTCATGGAGCGCCAGAGCGGGGCCAATGAAAGCAGCGTCGCCAGAAGCAGCGGATAGGAACCCAATTTTTTCATTTGGAGGGAATGAACATCAATTTGCAGCGAATTCCATTCTGAATTGCTCCAGAACCGTTTTACCACTTTTGCATTGATTTTTTCGAGGAAGCGAAGGACGGTCCTGACGTTCCCACACACAGTTAGTGTAATAGAAGAATTAGACCTATGCGATCTGATCACCTCATTCGCAGAGGAGGGCTAACCGCCTTTATCCTCTCCGCTGCAGTCGTTTCGACTTCGGCTCAAACCCTGAATGTCCCCATCAGTGTTGACTTCGGCGGACGAAGCTCCGCCTCCGGCAATCCGGCCACCGCTCCTCTGGCGGCTGGCGACGTTGCCGGTGTTGTTCCGGCTGGTCATTGGAACAGCGTCGACGACCAGTACAATGCCGACGGCACGATCCCTGTTTTCAACGGCGCCAACGATGGAACCACCGGAGCGTTGCTGGATGGAAGTGGTGCATCCACCGCCGTCACCCTGACGTTTTCGGGAAATGACAGCTGGTACAACGACGTCAACTTTGACGCCGTCACCTCTCCCAATGGCATCATGATGAACGGTATCATCAAGGCGAACGGTGGAGGGAAAAACGGTCCGTTCAGCAACTTTGTTTTCAACAATCTGACGGACGGAACCTACGACGCCTATGTCTACCTGACCATGAATGGCGACGGGGTCGTCACCGACGTCTATGATGGTGCGGGATCCTCCTATTTCCACGTGACGGAGGCTCATCAGTTCACGGATTCGAGCGTTTTCGTCCAAGCGAAGAACACGAATCCCAATGGGACTCCGGATGTCGGCAACTATGTCCACCTCACCGGACTTTCACCCTTCGGCACTGGCTCCCTCAGTCTGTACGCCAAGTGGATCGGTGGTTCGGACGGCAACGGTGTTGCAGGACTTCAACTGGTCAAGACGGCGAACGCCCTGCCAGCTCTTCCCGCCCCCGTCATCACCAGCCAGCCCGCCAGCGATCGATACCTGATTGGAACGAGTCCGGTCCTCAAGGCCACCGCCTTGGGTGCCAAGTTGCAGGTTCAATGGTCCAAGAACGGCAAGCCAATTTCGGGTGCCAATAGCCTGACCTATACCCTGCCTCCTCTGACGGATGCCGACAGTGGTTCGACTTTCTCCGTCACGGTTTCCAATCTCACGGGATCGGCTTCAAGCTCGAACTCCGTCGTGACCGTCGGACATTCGATACCCGCCCTGGGCTACAGCCAGGTGGAGCACTGGAGTGGCTTGCTTCGTGCCGACATCGAGGATCCCGCCTTTAAAACCCCCGTGACCCAGCCGATCTTTCCGGTCGCTGGTATTGCCACGCCAGCGAATCGGGGCATCAACGATTTCGCTGAACGCATCAGCGGCCTGTTCAACGCTCCGACCACGGGCAACTACGTCTTCTTCGTGAACAGCGACGATGATTCCGACCTCTATCTGAGCACCGACGCAACCGCAGCCAACAAGGTCCTGATCGCTTCGGAGACGGTTTGGTCCGACCCATTGAAATGGAACAGCTCCGGCGGCGGCAGCGATGTGACCCAGAAACGTTCCGACTACTACTTCCCCTCGGGTATTCCCTTGGTGGCAGGTCACCAGTATTACATCGAAGGCGACAAGCATCAGGGCGGCGGCGGTGAAAACTTCAATGCCACCTTCAAGTTGGTGAGTGAGGCAGACCCCGCGGACGGCACACCATCCCGCATTACCGGAGCCTTGATTCAGAGTCTGGTCCTGGATGGAGCGGTGGCCACAATCACCCAGCAACCGGCCAGTCTGACCATCCTTCAGCAACGGACCGTCAAGTTCAGCGTGGCAGCGACGGGTTCCATTATTGGGAGCTCCCGCATACCTTCAGTTTCCTTTCAATGGCAGAAGAAGGCACCGGGCGCCTCTTCGTTTACGGACATTCCCGGGGCGAACTCCACCACCTATTCCGAGCGTCTCGACCTGCCGGATAATGGAACGCAATATCGTGCGGTGGCCTCGGTCGTCGGATCCTCGGTCAACAGCGCCGTTGCCATCGCCACAGTGATTCCGGATACGGTCCCGCCGGTGCCTTCGGTCGGCGTTATCTGGCGCAATGGAGGTATTCAGTTGGGCGTCACCTTCGACGAAACAGTCACTCCCGCCTCGGTCAATGTTCCGGGCAACTATTCGCTGACATCCGGCGTCATCGGGAACTTCCAGTTCGTCACCAACAACAATGGGGTGATTCTTAACGTCAGCGGATTGAACCCCGGTGACAAGGGCGTTCTGAAGGTGAAGGGTGTTTCCGATATCTTCGGAAATGTCCTGCCTCTGACCAGTGTTGCATTCACCATCCCGCCTGCTAACTCCATCCAGTGGGCTTCTGTCGGCAGTCCGACGCTTCCCGCAGCGGTGGTTCCCGTCGGGGAAGATGGGTTTGATGTCATCAGCGGTGGCAAAGGATTCTGGTCGACCTACGACGAACTGACCTTTGTTTACGAGGCCAAGACCGGTGACTTCGATGTTCAAGTTCAAGTGGTTGAGCAGGACTTCTCCAGCGAATGGGCCCGGGGTGGACTCCAGGTTCGCGAAGCCACTGACGAAGGCAAGACAGCGGACGATGTCGCCAATGGCTACAACTTCAGCGCCTACCGTGAAGTTCATGCCAATGCCAACGGCACCACCGGCGATCAAAACCAGACGTCCAACAACTCGTTTGAGGCCAATCGCCGTCTGGGTGTCAACTATGGTGCTGGAGCCAATGACACCTCGGGTTGGGGTGGTGGCGGTCCGAATCCGGATTATCCGAATGTCTGGCTGCGTCTCAAGCGCACCGGTACCAACATCTTTGGCTATCGTGGCACCGACGGTCTGACCTGGACACAGATCGCCAATGACGTCTGGCCGAGTGCTCCGGCAACGTTGCTGGTGGGTCCCGGATACAGCCCTGAAAATGGCAATGCTTGGGCGGATGTCGCCAACTATCGCCAGTACATGATCCAATACCGGCACTTCGGGGACACCCCGCCTTCACCGGTTGGAGTCACATTCGACGGGACCCACCTGACCATCACCTACAGCGGGGTGCTGCAGTCTGCCACCTCGGTCAAGGGACCCTTTACGGATGTCCCTGGCGCGGTCAGTCCCTACGCGGTGACCCCCTCGTCGGCTGGATTCTATCGGGCGAGATCGGGAAATTAATCCCGCTTTTGATCAAAGAAAGATCGGACGAAAGTCCGGTCTTTCTTTTTTTATCGACTCTTCAACTTTGACACCTTCCGTTGGATGCCCGGATTCCTCAGACAGGCCCGCTGGCTCTGGGTTTCCGTCCTGTTGGTGCTCCAGAACGCGATCCTCGGGTCCAATGAAACCCCGGAGAATCAAGAATCGCTGAAAGGGGCGGAAAAACTGGCCCGCAAGGTCTGCACCCAATGCCATCTGTTTCCGTCGCCCGATGTTCTTGACCGAAGCACCTGGGAAAACGGAGCGCTCCCGTTGATGCACCGGCGTCTGGGACTGTCGAAATTGAATCCTTCGGGAACTCCCGGAGAACGACAGGTGCTGGCCGATTGGAAGCGGATTTGCGAGTACTACATTCAATCGGCACCCACGCACCCACTTCCGCCAGCTTCAAGAGAACCGATTGAAGTGGGTCTCCCCTGGTTTGAAGTAACCGATCCTCGGTATCGTCCCGGTCAGCAGCAGGTTTCGATGGTTCAGGTCGATTCCACCAACTCCCTTCTCTACGTCGGGAATGCGGCCTCCCTGTCGTTGGATGTCCTCGATCCCCTGGGTCATCTCATGGCCTCCCTGCCTGTGGAAAGTCCTCCGTCGGCCCTCGTCCAGGGCAAGTCGGGTTGGTACCTGCTGCTGATCGGAACCATCTTTCCGTCCGACGATCCGAAGGGGCAACTCTGGCAATTGAAGAGGCGTGGAACCTCGTTTGAAAAGGTCGGTGTCGTCCTCGATCGTCTCATGAGACCAACCGACGTTGTCTGTGCCGATTTGAATCAGGATGGCCGCGAAGACCTCATCATTTCGGCATCTGGAAATATTCATGGACGCCTTTCGTGGTTTGAGAATCTGGGAGATCATCATGTCGAGCATGTGCTCCTGGATCGCCCCGGCGCGATCCGCT
>CAIPFS010000609.1 GCA_903864375.1 uncultured Verrucomicrobiota bacterium | reverse complement strand
CCGCCCGACATCCCAAGACCGGACGGCTTTACAGCGAGATGGTCTATCAACCCATGCTGGAGCTGCTGGCTTACCTGCGGGAGCACGGGTTCAAGGTGTACATTGTCTCCGGCGGCGGTGTGGAGTTCATGCGACCATGGAGCGAACGGGTCTATGGCATTCCTCCGGAGCAGGTCATCGGCAGTAGCATCCGGACGAAATACGAGCTTCGCGGAGGCAAGCCCGCCATCGTCCGCCTGCCGGAGGTGAACTTCATTGATGACAAATCCGGAAAGCCGGTGGGAATTCAGCAAGCCATCGGGCGCCGCCCCATCGCCGCCTTTGGGAATTCGGACGGCGATTTTCAGATGCTCGAATGGACCACCAGTGGCTCAGGCGCCCGGTTGGGGGTGCTCCTTCATCACGACGATGAAGTCCGGGAGTATGCCTATGACCGTCACTCGCCCATCGGTCGACTCAGCCGCGGCCTGGACGAGGCTTCCGGAAGAAATTGGGTGGTCGTGAACATGAAGGACGATTGGAGACAGATTTACCCGGCCTTGAAGTAGAAGACGACGGGCTCCCGGCAACCCTCTACAGCCATCGAACGTCGGACGATCGATGGGGAAGATACTTGTGGCGCCAACAGGACGCGTTGGCAATCTGGGGTTGAATCGGGGAAGGTTCCGGTGCACATCTGGGTTTAAGATCTTTCGGTCGGTTGCGTTTCAACACCGGTGACATTGGGTACCATGCAGCAGCAAGAGGATTACACGGAAGCACCAACGCCAGCCCAGTTTCGAACCACCCGCTGGAGTGTGGTTCTGCGTGCCGGGGTCGAACAGTTATCGCCCACCAATGAGCGGCAGGCATTGGAGGAGCTTTGCCGGACCTACTGGTATCCGCTCTATTCCTTCATTCGCCGCAAGGGGCACGCTCCTGAGGTTTCCGAGGACCTGACCCAGGGCTTTTTTCTTCAGTTGTTCGCACGCAATTCCTTTGCGGTCGCCTCCGAAGAAAGAGGCCGGTTTCGAACATTTCTCCTGTGTGCCCTGAACCATTACCTGACCAATCAATGGGAGATGACCCGGCGGCAGAAACGTGGTGGCGGCGTGGAAGTCTTATCTCTGGACGTCGCCCTGGCTGAAGCGCGGTTTGAGCGCGAACCAGCCACCGCCGATACCCCTGAGCGCGCCTTCGATCGGCGGTGGGTGGAGGTTCTTCTGGGAAATGTCCTCGCACGACTTCGGGCCGAAGCCGAAGCGGATGGAGAAGTCGCCCGATTCGACCGCCTCAAGTCCTTTCTGGTGGAGGATCGGGGTGAAGCCACATTCCAGGAAATTGCAGCCTCGACAGGATCCACAGAAGCAGCAGTCAAGGGAGTCGTGCGGAGGATGAGGGCCCGATTCCGGGAAGTGCTGAGGGAGGAGGTCGCCCATACCGTGGCATCCCGCGATGAAATTGAATTGGAACTGAGGCACCTCATTGCCTCCATTTAAACGGAGGGCGGTCTGTCCGGGACAATTTGCGGTAAACCCTCGGTGGAGTTTTTAGAATCCGGAATGACTTCCGATGTCCGCATCTGTTCGAAGTGTCAACGACCGCTATCGGCGCTGTCGCCCGAGGGGCTATGTCCGGGATGTCTTCTAACCCGGGCAATGATGACCGAAATGGAGGACGAACTCGCAGGCGGGGAAATCCAGCAAATCGGACACTATCAACTTTTGGCACTTATTGCCCGGGGTGGAATGGGAACGGTCTACCGGGCGCGACAACGTCTGTTAAACCGGGTGGTGGCGCTCAAGGTGATTTCGGCCGGCAATCTGGCGACACCAGAGTTTGTCGAACGATTTCGGATTGAGGCGGAGGCCGCCGCGAGCCTCGACCATCCGAACATCATTTCCATTTACGAAATCGGCGAGGTGGACGGCCGGCATTTTTTCAGCATGCGCCTCGCGGAGGGGGGATCGCTGGCCGATCGCCTCGCCTCCGGCCGAAGGATCGATGTCCGTGAATCTGCGCGACTGCTTATCCAACTCGCGAGTGCGGTGCACTATGCCCATCAACGAGGAATCCTCCACCGGGACATGAAGCCCAGCAACGTCCTCCTGGATGCCTCGGGAGAACCGTTGCTGACGGATTTCGGACTCGCCAAACTGATTGAGCGGGACACCCGCATCACCCATACCCTGGCCTTGTTGGGAACCCCCGCCTACATTTCGCCAGAGCAGGCATCGGGAAAAAGGGGATTGACCACGGCGGTCGACGTCTACGGCCTGGGAGCGGTTCTGTATGAAATGCTCAGCGGGGTACCCCCCTTCGCCGGTGGAACGACCATGGCCACGGTCCAGATGGTCCTTAATCGGGAACCGGAACGTCCATCACGGCGCTTCCCCGATCTGGACAAAGACCTGGAAGCCATTTGCCTCAAGTGCCTGGAGAAGTCACCCCCCTTGCGCTATGCATCCGCGGAGGCCCTGGCGGATGACCTCCGGCGCTGGCTGAATGGCGAGCCCATTATTGCCCGGCCAGCCACCTCCATCACCCGGGCGGTGAAATGGATGAGACGTCGTCCTGCGACTTCCGTTGCCATGTTTGCCATCGCTCTCGCGGTGGTGAGCATCACCGTCGTGTCCAATATGATGCGGGCGCAGGTGACGCGCGCTTTAAAACGCTCACAGGCACAAACACACCAGATTGCAGCACAGGAGCGGGAATTGGCCCAACGCCAGGCCGATACCCAGGCCCAACTCAGCCGTTCTCTCTTCCTTCAAGGGATTCAGTATGCCGAGGATCATCGGACCGGTCCGGCTCTGGCCTATTGGGCGGAGGCTCTTCGTTTGAAGTCCGACAATCAGGCGGCTGCAACCCGGATCTATCACACCCTGACTCAAAATCGGTTTCTCCAACCGGCATTTGCGCCGATCAAAGCCAACGGTTCCATGGCCCAGAGCCGGTTCAGTCCGGATGGAGCGAGGATGGCGGTGATCGTGTATGGCGGGG
>CAIPFS010000608.1 GCA_903864375.1 uncultured Verrucomicrobiota bacterium | reverse complement strand
GGTAGTCGCCGGTCGTCAGCCGGCGCTGATCGATCGGGAGTCTCCTTCCAGAAAAGGGAAGGAGCGTGATTTCGCCGGAGAGTGTCGCCGGTCCTCGGAGTCCTGGTCCCGCCGATCTGCCCGATAACGGGTTAAGGCTGAGTGGAGTTAGCGCCGACGGACGTTCGGCGACTACAGGGACCGAGGCGGCCCACTTCCCCGGTAGTCGCCGGTCCTCGGAGTCCTGGTCCCGCCGATCTGTCATATAATGGGTTCTCGACGCTTGACCCCGGGTTTCACCCCATTGAGGGCGGAGTCGGGGAGACTATCCTTGAAAAGATGGATGGGGCTCAACCTCGTCTTAACTCACCTATTGAAAATATGAAGAATCTTCGAATCTATATTGCCACTTTTTTGATCAGCTCCACCGGCTATCTCGGCCTTGCGGAGGGTATCCTCCGGGCACAGGATCAGGACATTGTGGCCGTGGCGGCTGCATCGCCCAAATTCACCACGCTGGTTGCTGCCATCAAGGCGGCCGGACTCGTCGAAACCTTGAAAGGAACCGGTCCCTTCACGGTGTTCGCCCCGACGGACAAGGCCTTTGAGAAATTGCCTTCAGGAACCCTCGAAAATTTGTTGAAGCCGGAGAACAAGGAGAAGCTCACTGCACTCCTCAATCATCACGTGGTCGCAGGCAAGGTCATGGCCGTGGACGTCAAAACCGGCCCGGTCAAGTCCGTGGGTGGACCCAGCCTGGAAATCAGGGTCCTGGATGGCAAGGTCACCGTCAGCGGCGCCAAAGTGGTCAAGGCGGACATCATCGCCAGCAACGGTGTCATCCACGCCATTGATACGGTCATTCTCGAATAATATCGGCGGCGGCGGGGGCACTGGACATCCGTCCGGTTGCCCCGCGTATATCGCCGTCGTCCCTGAAGACCTCGACACCCCTTCCTCCCCATCCTATCGAAAAGGAAGCCATCGTCGCCACAGGGCTGACCAAGACATTTGGTGCCGGGGAAAACCTGGTGACCGCCGTCAAGGAGGTTGGGATGGTGGCGCACTATGGTGAAATGCTGTTCATCGTCGGACCGTCGGGCAGCGGCAAGACGACACTCCTGAGCATGATTTCCGGCATCTTGCGTCCCAATGCCGGGAAGGTCCTCGTCAAGGGGGAGGATATTTGGGCTCTGACAACGGATCGCCTGGCTGAGTTCCGGTTGAGCACCATTGGGTTCGTCTTTCAGGATTACCATCTGTTTCCCCGTCTGACCACGGCTGAAAACGTGGCCATTCCACTGATTCTCAAGCAAAAGAATTGGAACGAATCCATTGCCGAGGCCCGGAAGTATCTGGAGATCGTCGGCTTGAAGGACAGGGGTGAAACCCTGCCCGTGAAACTTTCGGGCGGGGAACAGCAGCGGGTGGCGATTGCCCGGGCCATCATCGGGGGGCCGGAAATACTCATCATGGACGAACCCACCGCCTCCCTCGATGGCGACACGGGACGGATGATCATTGCGTTTGTCAAAGAAAAGGTCCTGAACGAAAAGCGCTGCATTCTCATTGTCACCCACGATGCGCGCATCAACGAATACGCCGACCGGATTTTGAATATGGAAGACGGACATCTAACGAACGCGGTCAAGGGAAACGAATGAGCACTCGTGTCCTATTCGTCCTCTCCGCCCTGGGCGTTCTTGCGGGGTTGACCGCTGCCTTCCTCATGGGGCGGGTCCGGAGTTCTCCGCCCCCGGTCTTTCAGCCCGTCAGCAGCCCTTTTGCATCTGCGATTTATGCCAACGGCATCATCGAAAGCGACCAGGCCAGCGGGGCCAACATGAACCTGTTTCCGGAAATCTCCGGACCGACCGTGGTGGTTGCCGTTCATGAGGGACAGTCCGTGAAGGCGGGGACAGTTCTTGTCTCGATCGACAACCGGCTGCCGACCGCCACGGCCGAACAGTTGCGATTGCAGTCCGAGGCCGCCATGGCCCTGTTGAAGGAACTGCAGGCCCAACCCCGGCCCGAGACCCTGGCGGTCGCTGTCGCACAAATTGCCCTGGCTGAGGCCAACGAAAAGACCTCCATGGATCAGTACCTCAAACGCAAAGCGTCCATTGAGGCGGCTCCGAAATCGATCAGTCAGGATGTGGTGGATACCGCGGAAGATGCCGCCCGCCAGGCCACAGCGGCCCTCGGGGTCGCCCGGCGCCAGTATGAACTGCTCAAGGCCGGGGCCTGGAGTTACGAGGTGGAGAACCAACAACGGCAGTACGATAGTGCGAAACAGGCCTACGAGGCATCGCTGCTCCTTCTCGGTAAATATACCTTGAGAGCCCCCGTCGACGGGGTGGTGCTGGCGCTGCATGCGGCTGTGGGCAGCTTTGCTTCCCCGCAGGGAGCCTACAATCCGTATACCGCCGGATTTGACCCCCTCGTGGTCATGGGTACGGCCCAGGATCATCTGGAGGTTCGATGTTATGTCGATGAGATCCTGGTTTCGAGGCTTCCCGCTGCCTGGCATCTCATTGCCCAGATGTCCATTCCCGGCACGGATGTCAAAGTCCCGCTGGAGTTTATCCGCGTGCAGCCCTACGTCTCACCGAAGATTGAATTGTCCAATCAACGCCTGGAAAAGGTGGATTTGAGGGTTCTTCCCGTGATCTTTCGGTTTGAAAAGAAGGATGTCCCGGTGTTTCCAGGACAACTCGTGGACGTCTACATCGGCCAGAAATAGATCCATGCGCTCCTTCACCCCACCGCAGCTGCGGACGTGCGACGCATGAAGTCCTTCGACCCGCACCTGTGGGTGGCCGCTGCGGTCGTGGCGGTGTCCGGGTGTGCCGTAGGTCCCGACTTCATCCGGCCGAAGCCTCCCGTCACCGCGGGCTACACTGTGGAGCCGTCGCCGCCTCCATTGATTTCCGCCGATGGGGTCACACAACGATTTATACCGGGCAGGAAGGTCGTTCCGGAGTGGTGGACGGTCTTTGGGTCGGTGGAAATCAATGACGCGGTTCGGCGGGCACTGGAACACAATCCCTCCCTGCAGTCGGCACAGGCGAGTCTTCGCCAGAGTCAGGATACGATGCGGGCGGGATATGGAATCTTCTATCCTCAGATTCAGGTGGATGCCGCCGCCAGCCGCCAGCGGACGGGGTTGTCAAAGCAGGGATCCACCGGTTCCGGGCGAATCTTCAACCTCTTCACGCTGGGCGGCACCATCAGCTATGCCCTTGATGTTTTTGGCGGAAACCGCCGGAACGTTGAGGGGTTGCAGGCCAGTTCCGATGCCCGGCAACACACCACCCGGGCTGCCTACCTGAGTCTGTCCGCCAATGTGGTGAATGCCTGCATTGCGGGTGCAGCCTATTCTGCCGAAGAACGCGCCACAGAGGCGTTGCTGGTGTTGCAGCGGGAGCAACTGGAAGCGGTCGAAGCCTCGGTACGCAGTGGCACTGCGCCCTATTCCGATGTCCTGGTGGTCCGGAGTCTGATTTCGGGAAACCAGGCTCTGCTCGCACCGCTTCGGCAACGGATCAACCAGACCCATCACCTGCTGACCATGCTCGAAGGTCGGCTTCCAGCGGAGGGTCGTCCCGTGGAAATCGAGCTCTCCAGCCTGATTGTACCCACCGATCTTCCGCTGAGCTTTCCCTCCGAATGGGTCCGCCAACGCCCGGACATTCTGGCGGTCGAAGCCGAGGCCCAGGCGGCCAGTGCAAGGATTGGTGTGGCCACAGCCGCGATGTTCCCATCCTTCAGCCTGGGTGCCGGCTACGGAACCTCCAGCTCCAGCACCGGCAGTCTGTTTGGAGCCGGTGGGAATTTCTGGAATTTTGGTCCCGCAGTCACCGTTCCCGTCTTTCAGGGAACCAGCCTTTGGTTCGGTCGCCGGGCTGCCCAGGACGCCTTTCAACAGGCGATGGCGACCTACCAACAAACGGTCAATGAAGCATTCCTTCAAGTGGCCGACACCCTGACCGCCCTTCAGCACGATGCCGAAGGACTGGCAGCCCAGTCGGAATCAACCCGGGTGTCAGGGGAGGCACTGGAATTGTTGCAGGCCAACTATCGCGCCGGTCTGGTTCCGTTCATCAGCGTCCTTGCGGCGGACGTCCAGTTCCATCAGGCCACCCTGGGGTATCTCGAAGCCGTCGCCCAGCGGCATCAGGATACGGTCGCCCTGTTCACAGCCATGGGTGGAGGTCTGGAATCTCCGGAAGCGTCCGTCCCACGTTGACGCGACCTCATGAAACACCTCGGCATCCTGCGGATCGGTTTCAAGCTCTTGATCAATGACAAGGCGAAGTTCTCAGCCCTGCTCATCGGAATCACCTTTGCGGTTTTTCTCATGATGCAGATGACCGCCATGTTTGCCGGCATCCTGAATCGGGCCTTTTCCACCGTCACCAACATCGGTGCATCCATGTGGATCATGGACCCGGCAGTGAACACGGCCAGCAGCGCCATTCCGCTCCCCAACTACCTCCTGGATGCGGTTCGCAGCATGGATGGTGTTCTTCATGCCGTCCCCATTTTCATGGGTTCAGCCATGGTCAAGCTCGACAGCGGCGTCTATCAGTCCGCCAATGTCGTCGGACTCGATGACGCCAGCCTCCTGGGACGCCCGAATCTGGAGCAGGGCAACATTCAGGACATCTATGCCGACAAGGCATTTGTCGTCGTCCATGATGCGGAATACCCGAAACTTGAGAGTCCGGTGATCGGAGGCGGTTTTGAGCTCAATGATCACCACGGACGCATCGTCGGTATTGCCCGCGTCGCCGCCAATGGACTCAACGGGGTGCCGACTCTGTACACAACCTACAGCCGCGCCATTGAGTACATTCCCACCACCCGTTTTACGATTTCGTACGTATTGGTGGAGTTGAAGACCGTGGACGCCATTGCCACGGTCAAGGCGGCGGTGGCACGGTTGGGCTATGTCGCACTGACCCGCGACGAATTCAATCAACGGATTTCCAACTTCTACGTCTACCGAACGGGGATTGGCACCAACATCCTGTTGATGACGGTCATCAGCTTCATTGTGGGTCTTTCAATCTCCGGTCAGACGTTCTTCACCTTTATCCTGGAAAACCTTGAGAAATTTGGAGCCCTCAAGGCCATCGGCGCCAAGGGACGGGACCTGGTCTACATGATCCTGTTCATGGCGACCTTCACCGCGCTGACTGGTTATGGCCTGGGGATCGGCCTGGTCACCCTCATGATCTCGATCGCGCGCTACCGATTGCCCAACTACGCCGCCATGATCACCTTTGGCAACATGGGACTGGCGTTTGGCATGGTCCTCCTGATTGCCGGAATTTCCAGCTACATCGGCATTCGCAAGGTTCTCAAGATCGAGCCGTTTGACATCTTTCGCGGCTGATTGAACCGATATGATTCCGTCCATCTGCAAGTCAGCGGTCATTTACTTTGCTCTCGTCTTTGGAACCGGTTTCGTTCTGGGGACCATCCGTACCTTGTGGGTCGTTCCCCGATTAGGTGTCCGGTATGCCGAACTCCTGGAAGGCCCCTTGATGCTCTGGGCCATTTACGTTGTAGCGGGTTGGATTGTCCGACGTCTCCCGTCCGCGTCCACCGCGTCCACCCGGCTATGGGTGGGCTTCATCGCCCTGGGACTGTCGGTGGGGACCGAGATCCTGATGGGTGTGTTCTTGATGGGCCTGACCGTGGCTGGCGTCTTCACCCATCACGATCCGGTATCCGGGGTGGCCTTTCTGGTGCTCCTGTTGGTCTTCGCCCTGATGCCGTGGTTTCGGTAGAAATCAACGGCAGCCTAGTGTCGTTTATCCCCAATAGCTTACCGATTCCCGCTCAGATATGTGCATCAATGGCCTGACCATCGGCCGCACCTATCGCCTGCAATTGATCTCGGAAGCTCCTAACAATGGC
>CAIPFS010000607.1 GCA_903864375.1 uncultured Verrucomicrobiota bacterium | reverse complement strand
GTCGGTCGTCGGTTCAAATCCGACAGCTGGCTCCAGCCTCAATCAACCCCATATTGTCCTGATGTCCCAGAATCCTCCTCCCCGGGTCTTGAGAAACCTTAGGGCCTTGTTCCTCGTGGCCTGTATTGTGTTCGTGATCACGTTCCTGACCGGAGGCCTTTTTCTCTATCTGGGGAACGGCAATCCGCACCTGCAAAAGCCCGTCGTGGAGTTCGGCCACTATGTCCTCATCGTCGCGGCATTGAACGGACTCATCTTCGCAGGACTTTACTCCCAAATTCGTGCGTGGCGCAGGTCAGTCGGTGAAATAGGGGGTTGATTTGGCGGATCCCGCGTTCGAAACCAGAAACTCACCTTGAGCGAGTCAGCACCACCACCCCCTCGGCAGCACTTTGACTTTCTCGATGGCCTCCGCGGTTTCGCAGTGGCCATGGTCTTTGTCTATCATGCCCTGTTTGCCGCCTATCAGCAGGACACCCTTCATTGGGGGGAATGGTTTCCGCAGTGGACCGAAAATCTCCCCCTCCTTCCCTATTATCCCGCCACCCTGGGGCGTTACGGGGTCGCCGTCTTTTTTGCGGTCAGCGGTTTTTGCATCCATCTCAGTTATGTCCGGCAGCCAGGCTGGGGCCCGTTCTGGATTCGCCGATTCTTCCGGATCTATCCGCCCTACCTCATTCCGATGCTTTTGTTAGGCATCCTGGAACCCTGGAGGGTCCGGCATTCCTTCGGTGTTGGCGATGCAATCCAGTTGGGCAGTCATTTATTGCTGGTGCACAATTTTAGCGAATTCACCCTGTTTGGAATCAATGGCTCGTTTTGGACCATTGCCGTGGAGGTCCAACTTTATGCGTTATATCCTCTCCTCAGAACGATGGTGATGCGCTGGGGATGGCAGACCACGCTGATCGCTATCGGGATGATCGAGTTGGGACTTCGACTGGCAGACGGGGCGTTCCTGACGCTGCAGAATCAGCCTCTTCCCATCTGGATCATGAATTCACCCGTGGCTTTCTGGTTCAGTTGGAGCCTGGGGGCGTATGCCGCTGATATTCTGCTTCGGGAACAACGCTTCAACCTCCCGAACAGCCTGTTCCCCGCGCTCGCCGGAGTGGTCCTTCTGGCGGATTTGTTCAAGCCGGCGGCATCCCTCGGCTTTCCGGCGGTCGCCTGCTTCACGTCGTTCCTGTGCATCCGGCTGGCACAGAAACAGGACGGAACGGTTCCGCCGCAGCGACACCCGGGGAGGTGGATGAGGCACCTTCAGCAGGCCGGAGTCTACAGCTACAGTATCTATCTATTGCACCAGCCGATATTGCAGAGGATGCCCACCCTGACGCGATGGATGATCAACACGACCGGGCATCCTCAGGCATTTGCCTTCGGCTTGGGACTTCTCGCGTGGCTGCCGGTATTCATTATCAGCAGTGGGTTTTATCGATATTGTGAACAACCGAGCATCCGCTGGGGAAAACAGGTCTTGAGACAGTTTCGAGGTTAAACAAACCTCTAAACTTCCAGTTGAATAACTCAAATACCTCTATTAGATTACACAAGACATGAACTTATCGTCACTCACGTCGGCAGACCTCAAACGCATCACCGCCCTGCTGTCTCGCAAAGAACAGCTGGCCGCAGAGATTCAAAAGATCGAAGGGGAACTCGCCAGCTTCGGCAGCGTCCAGAAACGGTCCGGACGGACTGCCCGTGCCTCGGCCCCGGCTCCCAGCGCCCCTGAGGCGGGCCAGATTTCGGGGGGCAGGGCCCGCCGTGGTCAGCTCAAGGAAGTCCTTTTGACCCTGCTGAAGGAGGCCGGACGCGAGGGAATCTCGATCCAGGACCTTTCCTCAAAAGCAGGCGTCAAGCCTCTCAATGTCAGCGCCTGGCTGGCGGCAACCGGCAAGAAGCTGGGAACCATCGAAAAAGCAGGCCGCGGCGTTTACCGACTCAAGTCCTGAACGATTCGGGCCAACAGCGACGATAGATTTCGTCGTTCGGCCTGAATTTTTCCCCAGCGGGATCCTGTCACCCACAGGATCCCTTTTTGCTTTTCGCCGTCATAGGGTCCGTGTCCCGATGGCTTTCCGACCGAGGCATCCATTCGCCCATGCCTAAGGAAGCAGGGGTTGGTAATTCGTCGTTGACGGCGCCGCCGACATGACAATGGTCTGTCCGGCATGGAGATGCCCATCCCCTTCCCGCTTCCTTCTTCCCGGAGTAACGCCCGCCCTCGGGTTCGGTGGGGCACCGTGCTCGTCGGACTTGCCGGCTGTTCCGGTCTAGCGGGAGAAGTGGACTGGGACACTGCCCGGAAGGAATCGCTGCGATTGCAGCCCGCTGCCGGCCTCCACCTCGATGTCTGGGCGGCGGAACCCCAATTGCAAAACGGGGTTGCGTTCAGCTTCGACGAACATGGACGTTGCTATATCGCAGAAACTCACCGGTATGGACGCAGCATCTTTGACATCACCCAGCAAACCAACTGGCTGGGTCACGATCTTGGTTTTCGCACCGGTGAAGACCGAAAGGCATTTTTATTGTCGACCTTCAGCGCCAATCCCGGAGTCCTCACTGCGGATTCCGAGCTCGTCCGGGAGGTCGAGGACGGTGCGAATGCGGGACACGCCACTCAATCCACGGTTGTCAGCACCAACTTTGACAGCGTCCTGGACGGAACGGCGGCGGGAATTCTGGCACAATCCGGCAATGTGTGGTTCGGCAACATTCCGTCGTTGTGGAAGTTGAATCCATCCGGGGGAACCAATTCACGCACGGCACTGGCAACCGGCTTTGGTGTTCATATTGGAGTCACCGGCCACGATCTCCATGGATTGATTCATGGACCGGACGGAAGATTGTATATGAGCTTTGGGGACCGCGGAGCCCATCTGACCAACCAGGAGGGAATCATCGTGGATCTTCCCGATACGGGTGGAGTCCTCCGCTGTGAACCCGATGGAAGTCATCTGGAGGTTTTTTGCACCGGTTTGCGAAATCCCCAGGAGCTGGCCTTCGATGATCTGGGCAATCTATGGACGGTGGACAACGATACCGCGGGGGCGGATCCGTGCCGCGTTCTTTTCCTGCTCCCTGGTGCCAATTACGGATGGAGATGCAGCTACCAACATCAGGAGGGGTTTGGACCCTGGGTGCAGGAGGAACTCTGGAAGGGCGGAAAAGAGGGAATTCTCCCCTTGTCGGGAACCGTGAGTCAGGGCCCGAGTGGACTCGCCTGGTACCCGGGGACTGGTTTCGGCCACCCTCTCGATCAACATTTCCTCCACTGCGATTTCCCGCAGGGGATTGTCTCATTTTCCGTTGAAGCCACCGGAGCAGGTTACAAGACAACGCCGCCAGAGCGATTTTTATGGAATTGCTGGGCGACGGATGTCGATTTCGGCCCGGATGGTGCCGTCTATGCCCTGGATTGGGTGAGCGGCTGGCAGATGCCCAACAAGGGGCGCATCTACCGCATCACCGCCCCGGAATTCATGGACAGCCCGGAGATGGTGGAAGTTCGACATTGGCTTAAAGACGGCTTTAAAGACCAGGATGTTTGGAAATTGACGACCTTTCTGGGACATCGCGACCGGCGGGTCCGCCTCGCTGCCCAGACGGAATTGGTGCGTCGCGGCTCCGCCAGTCTGGGACCTCTGATCGATGTGGCGTCCAGGGAGGGTTCCACCCTGGCCCGGCTCCATGCCGTGTGGGCCCTCGGAAACTTGAACCGCATGGGGATAGGGTCCGGTGATTCCAAAGTTCTGGTCGAATCCATCGGTCCATGGACTCAAGGGTCGGATTTGGAGGTGCGTGGGCAGGCCTTGGCATTGTTGGCCCAGGTTGCTCCCGGCGAGGTCGCCGCCCGACTTCCCACAACCCTCATCGGAGCCACACCGCGGCTTCGCCTTCAGGCAGGACTGGCTCTCGCCGCCGCGTTATCCCACCCCGGCAACAACGCGAATCCTGAAGCCGGTGTTGCGGCAACAGCCCGGATCCTCAAGGACCTGCTGGGCGCCTACACGTCCGACCCGTGGATTGAGCATGCCGTGGTTACATCCCTGGCCGCCCTGGAGGATTTGCGTCATGATCCACCCAGCGTCGTGGAGGCATGGCTCACCGATTCCCGCCCGGCATTCCGTCGGGTCGGTATTCTGGCGGCACGGCACCGGGCCATGGCTGCCTTCCAACGTGGCCAACCGCTACCAGTGGTTTCCCAGGTGAGCCGGCAGCTATTGACCCTGTTGAATGACCCGGTTCCGGAATTGGTCGAGGAGGCAGGCCGCGCTATTTATGAAATCCCGCTGGCGTCCGCCTACCCGGCACTGGCAGGTCTGATCACCCGCGTTGATCTTTCACCAGCCCTCTCCAGCCGGGTGATCCATGCC
>CAIPFS010000606.1 GCA_903864375.1 uncultured Verrucomicrobiota bacterium | reverse complement strand
GTATGCGTTCGTTGCGATTGAGGTTGATATTGACAGTGGAATTGTCATCTCGCCCGATGACTTTTCTGCCAGCAGCCGCACCCCGCTGCTCCCCGTAGAGGATGATGCCACTTTCCGGTCCAGGAACGGGCCGAAAGGAGCCGTCACCGCGGCCCTGAAGCCAGAGTCCCCTCCCCCCATTCAGCAGTGACACAGAATTGTTCACTCCAAAGCAATTCTGAGCCAGAAAGACATCCTCCCGGCCATCTCCGTCCATATCCCCCACCGCCACGCCGAATGCCGGACTCCATTGAGCCTCCACCGGCAGGGGATGCGGCTCAAACCGGTTGCCACGATTCAGGAACACGGTTGATTCCAGCGTGGTCGCCTCCACGACGCTCATCAAAAGTGGCCGCACGCCGAAAAGATTGGAAACGGTGGCCTTCGAGAACGACTCCCGGGTTGGCCATTCGTCGCGCAATCCCGGCCAGACCGTGGTCAGGGCGTCCCAATCCCGCAGGGGAACCTCGGGCCCCCCTCCGGGCACCCGTCCCGCTTCCAGCAGGTCCACGGTTCCGGTCCCCCAGAAATCACCATGATAAAGGTGCTGCGGAAACTCTGCGCTGGCCCGGTAGGGACTATTGAGTCCCCAATTGCCAACCACCAGGTCCAGCCGGCCATCGCCGTCAAAATCACCCACCCCGATTCCGTTCCACCATCCCGTATAACCCGAAAGGCCCAACTCCTGCGTGGTTTCCCGGAGGGTTCCATGGTCGTTGTGAAAGACGCGGACCGGACCCCAATCCATTGCGAGAATCAGCTCCGGCCAGCCATCCGAATCGAGGTCACTCCAGACGGCGCCCGAAACCATCCCCAGATCCGAAAACTCCCGCGCCAACGTCCATCCCGTGGGACCACCCCGATAAATACGAGAGGTGGCAGGTTCCGGATAACGACCCGGTTTGTACCGGCCTCCGACAAACACATCCAACCATCCGTCGCCATCAAAATCCGTCAGGCACAGGGCTCCCGTCGCTGAAGGGGATCCGGGTATCGCGTTCGTACGAGTTCCCCGCGCGATATCCAGAATGTTCACACCCCCGGATGGGCTCCTTCCCGGAATTCCGTCGGCAAGCCCCAGCATCACCAGAGACCTTCCGATTCCCAGGACGCATGAACCGGCGTTTCCCTCGCTTCCAGATGAGGCAGGTTTCGTCACTGACAGAAAAGAACGACCCTGCTGATTCAGCAAAACCTGAGGCACATTCCCTTGCCCTCCCCCCACCATCAAGTCATCCCAGCCGTCACCATCCACATCAAACCACGCAATGCCCGGCCCCGATTGTCCCAATCGCCGCGGCAGCAGTGGCTGCGCTTGAGATTCGTCGGCCACGGATACCCGATCGCCCGGAGAGATCAGGCGGCTGACATCTTCAAACAACGGGTTGATGGAAGAGTCATCGTCCGACACGCGACGCGGTGACACGGATTCACCCTCCGGCTCCCGTATCTCGTAGAGGTTGTCCGGGTGAACCGGATGGATGCGGGAACGTCGACCGCTCCGCCACTCGACTTCCAACGTTAAATCATTCGTGATTGAGCCTGCGGCAAACACCCGAACGGGGTCATCGCACGAAAGGTAGCGACCGCCACAGATGATTTCCTGGGATTGACTGGGCACCGCCCCACCCAGAAGGCGGACCCGGGAGCCAATTCCCCGGGTGTTGGGAGCACGGCCGCACAGTCGAACCGCCACCCGCGGAGCGGACGTCTCATTCCAAAAGAGACGGGCCGGGCCGTTCAACACATTGGCGACAACATCCAGTCCGCCGTCATTATCCAGATCGGCCAGGCACATGCCATGGGACACCCCCACTGCGTTCAGGCCCCAGGCCGCAGCGTTTTCCTGAAAGGTGAGATTGCCCCGGTTACGATACGCGTGGGTGGCCTGGGGAAGCCGTGGATATTCCAGCAGCTTGTAGGGAATGCGCTCCCTGGGCCATCGACCCCGGGCGCGAATACGATCCTCGGCATCTCCATTTTGCGTGTCGAAGAGGTTCCCGGTGCCGATGATGACATCCTCGTATCCATCCAGATCGACATCGAGAAAGAGCGGGCACCAGGACCAGTCGGTGGCGTCCAATCCAGCGAATTGGGCAATCTCTCCAAAGGTGCCGTCTCCCCGCCCCACAAACAGCGTGTTTCGCTCGATCTGGGGGCGTTCAAAGCCCACTCCGGCATACGGGCCATCCCCTCCCACATGAGAGGCGTGGCGGATGCGCTGTTCGCGGGTTGAACCCAACATGTCGAGAACCAGAAAATCATCGACCCCATCGCGATTCAGGTCCGCAAAATCGACTCCCATCGAAAATGTCGGAGTTGCCGGAAGTGCGGTCCGGGCCATGGCGCGAAATCCACCCTTACCATCGTTGATCCAGGCTCGATCCGGCGTCCAAAAGTCATTGCAGACGTACAAGTCCGGAACCCCATCGCCGTTGATATCGTGAAACATAGCCGAAAGGCCCCAGTCCCGGGGCGGCGTCACCAGAGGAATTCCATTCTCGTCGCTGAATCGTCCCGAGGTCCATGATTCGGGTGTCATTCCCCCTTTCCCGTCGTTGAGGTACAGAACGTCCACCTCACCATATTCGCGCAACAGACCCTCGGGTGTGATCATCATGCCATCCCGATCCTCAGGTTTCAGAGTTTTCTTTCCGTTGACCAGAAGCATCTGCAAGCCGGTGCTGCGAACGGTGGTGGAGCGATAGTTGGCCACATAAAGGTCCAGGTCCCCGTCGCCATCAATGTCCGCCAGCGTCAGGGACATGCCTGCGCGCCGTGGATTCAAAACATCCGCAGAGTGGGAAAAATGACCGTGCCCGTCATTGAAGAACAGGTGGGTCCCTCCCCCCAGCGTATTCACGATCAAGTCCAGATCCCCATCCCCATCCAGATCGGCAAAGGCTGCCCCGGTCGATTGCAACCCTTCGCAGGCCACTCCGGATGCCCCGGCAACCTCCTCAAACCTTCGTCCTCCCAGGTTGCGATACAGGGCATTGGGTCCGCCCAGACGACAAAAATAGAGGTCGCACCACCCGTCGCCATCCACATCCCCGGCTGCCACTCCCGAACCGTTGGTCAGGATTTGATTCAGCGCCGCCTGATCATCTGACAGAACATTGCTGAATTGGATTCCCGTCTGCGACGGCGGCAGTTGAATAAAGCCGACATGGCCCGCCAATGGAATTTTCAGGGGAACAGATCGGAACCCATCCCCCTCCCTCCACTCCGGAGGAGTCGTGCCCCAGAGCGGGAGTGTTGGCAGCACCTGAAGGAGAACCACCCCAATCAGCAGAGACATCCACTTCCATTGAGCATATCGTGGAACGACCTCGGAACCTTCCCGTCCCGGACGAACGATAGTCCATGGGGAGCCCCGGAACCCACAGCGGGGTGAGGATCCCTTCGGATTTTTTCGAAGCCTTTGGATGGCCAGCAAGTCTGCGAATCTGGCGTTTTCGCGGGTGTTTTCAATAGAATTTGCCGTCATTCTGCCCCACTCAAGCCCGTCCCACCGCGTGTCGATTCGCCGGACGGCCCGCCAGACCTCGAGGTCTGCGGAACAGCAGGCAGGAATTCCTGCGCTAGGTATTACAGCCCCGGGCACCACCGGTGGAATGGGACTTTTTCACGGCGCTCATTGGATACGTCGTGTGTCACCGTTGGGACGGACCTCCAGTTCAGCGATCCCCTCTGGAAGTTCGTGAACGGTCGTTGCTCCGCCCGGCCATCGGACCTGCACTTGACGCAGAGAAGGGCTGCGAGCCAAGAGCATGATGGGGCTATTCTGCGACCAGTATCCTGAGCCCGCCTGGACCTCCAGCCTTGGCCCGGCTCCGTGGTCCCCGATACCCTGGACGCTGCCTCCCACCCCGGTGGGGTTGTCCGGACCGGCGTTCAATCGCACGCGAATGGCCGGGATGGCTCGTTCATTATGATAAAGCCTGGTTTGTCCCCGATTTTGACTCACCACCAAATCGGGACGCCCATCGGAATCATAGTCACCGACCGCCGCACCCCGTTGCTCCCCGTTAATGTTGATTCCGGATTCCAAGGGGGCTACGGACCGAAAACCACCATGGCCATCACCCAACAGAAGAAGGCCCAGACCGGCATCATCCCGGGGAATTCCGGGGCGGGCACCAAAGAAGTTCTGGCTTAAAAAAACGTCCTGATTCCCATCCCCATCCCAATCAGAGACCACCACGGCAAAAGCCGACGTCCATTGCGCGACGGAAGGCAACGGATGAACTTCAAAATGGTCTCCGCGATTCAGCAGAACGAGGGAATCACCTGTGGATGCCTCAACAGAGCGGAACCGGGTGCGTTCATCCCCCAGGACTTGATCCAGGGAGGCCGCTCCATAGCTGGCAAATGAGGCAAATTGTTCCGGCAAGCGTGGAAGAGCCGGGAGCAGGGCTCTCGGGTCCCGGACGGGAACCTCACGACCGTTGACCCCATCCCATTCGCTCTCAATCAGGTCGACAGAGCTCCCACTCTGACCCCTGCCCCAGTAAATCCGCCGCGGATGATCTTCTGACATCCGGGCAACCGAGTTGCGGCCGGTATTGGAGGCCACGATGTCCATCCGTCCATCGCCATCAAAGTCGCCCGTGGCCACTCCATTCCAGCCCCCCGTCAGGGCCGCCAATCCCAGGTGCCCGGTCTGATCTGAGAGATGGCCGCGCTGATTCATGAGGACGCGGAGGGGACCCCACTCGGTTGCGAGCACCAGATCGGGCCAGCCATCCCCATTCAGGTCGCTGAAAACGGCACCTGAAATCATACCGATATCCTGCAAAAGATGGGCTGCCTCCGCATCCGCCACCCACCCGTCTTTTTTGCGCAACAGGAGTCTGGAACTGGCGGGAATGGGGTATTGACCCGGAATCACCCTTCCACCCACGAACAAATCCAAAGACCCATCTCCATCGATATCCGCCACGGCCAGGGGCCCAAAACTGGAATCACCCGCTCCAGAAACGGGACGAGAGGTCATTCCGTCACTCGAAAACAACACGACGCCCGCCCCCTCCGCCACGGAGTCCTCATAACTCGACATTCCCACGACGAGGTCACTGCTCCCATTGCGACCCGGCAGTGAGACCACCCCAACCATGTCGCGATTGGAAACCGAATCCAATACGGCCCCATGGAGTCGTTTCCATACTCCATCTGGGCGAAGTGACCATTCGGCAAGGCTTGCCCCCTTCCCACTCCCCACCACCAATTCTTCGCGCCCGTCGCCGTCGATGTCGCACCACGCAACGCCGGGCCCCAGCTGACTGAGTCGCCTGGGCAGGAGAGGCTGTCGCTGGAAATCATCGAATGGCTCATCCACATGAACGTGGTTCAACAGGGCGCTCCGGTCTGAAAACAATGGCACGACCCGGTTGGTCCCGGTAACGGCCGTTGCCTCGTCGAGAGGCTCAACGACGGTCAGGAGGGAGTTGGCGTTGACATTCTCCAACCGGGATTTCCGGCCGGACCTCCAATCCACCTCCACGGTCAACCGGGCCTCCCGCGAGCCCGCTGCAAAAACCCGGAGCTCCTGATCCCCGGAAAGATAACGTCCCCCGCTGATCATCTCCTGACTTTGTGTCACGGGCCCGCCGCTGACGTGGATTTTTGCCCCGATGCCCCGGGTATTGGGACTCCGCCCCCTGAGCTGGACCGCCAGCCTCGGTGCTGCGGTCTCATTTCGGAGGATGGTCGGCGTCCCATTCAGATTGTTGATGATGACATCGAGGTCACCGTCGTTATCGAGGTCGGCGACAGCCATTCCCTGGGAAACACCCACCAGGTCAAAACCCCAGGCCTTTCCGACCTCCTCAAACGTCAAATCCCCCCGATTCCGAAATGCCACATTGGCGGTTGCCAATCGGGAAAATTCCCGGCGGGCTTCCAATATTTCGCGGGGCGTCGCCTTTCCCGAACGCCGGACAGCCTCGACGCGCATCCCCACATCCACGTTTTGGGCATCCCTCTCATGACCGTTGGTTATAAGAATATCTTCATAACCATCCAGATCCACATCGAGGAACGTGGGATTCCAACTCCATTCCGAGGCGGCGACCCCGGAAAAACCGGCTATTTCCGCATACGTGCCGTTGCCCCGGTTCAGGAACAGGGTGTTCATTTTGTATTGCGGACGTCCATCCACCTGGTCCGCAAGAACCCGATCCGCCACCGGGTCGCCCGATTGCTGGATGCGTCGGTCGTGCCATCGACTGAGCATGTCCACGACAAAGATATCGTCGAATCCATCGCGATTGATGTCCGCTACATCCACCCCCATGGAATAGAGGCTGGTATGCCGTATCGCCGTGCGGGGAATCGCCTGAAATCGACCATGACCGCGGTTCAGCCAGATCCGATCCGGTGATTCAAAATCGTTGCACACATAAATATCCGGCAAACCATCGCCATTGAGATCCCGCAACAGAACGGAAAGGCTCCAGTCGTGAGGCGCCGTTGCAAGGGGCTTTCCATCCTCATCGCTGAAAGCTCCGCCTGTGAAGGGAAGGACGTCGAAATGGGTTCCCGAACGGTTCAGGTAGAGGGCACTGACCTCCCCATTCTCCTGAATACCCCCCTCCGGCTGAACCGTATAGCGTCCCTCCAAATCCGGCTCAGAGACCGGACGTCCGTTGACCAGGGCGACGGTCAATTGACCGTCGATCTTTTTGATTCGAAATCGGGTGTTGGGTTGATCTCGAAGCGTGTCGCGACGGTAGTTGGCAACAAACAGGTCAAGATATCCGTCTCCGTCCACATCGGCCAGAGCGAGGGAGGTTGAACCGGCTCCACCTCCCAAACCGATCCGATCGGTCACGTCCTGGAAATGTCCCCGTCCATCATTGAGAAAGCAATGGGTGCCATGTCCCACCGTATTGACCAGCAGGTCCAGGTCACCATCGCCGTCGATATCTGCCAAGACGGCTCCGGTGGAGTCAAGACCGGTGCCGCGGACTCCCGCTGCCTCGGTAATGTCTTCGAACCTCCAATTTCCCAGGTTCCGATAGAGGGCATTGCCCCGGTCCAGTCCGCAGAAATAGAGGTCACACCAGCCGTCTCCATCCACATCACCCACCGCCACCCCCGACCCATTCAGGTAAATCTGATTGGTGAAGGAACGGGAGTCCTGAAGCGCATTGGTCAGGAGAATGCCAAGGCTCTCCGGAGACAGTGACGTGAAGCCGGCCTGCCCGGTGGGAGGCACTTTCAGTCCCTGTATCGATGACTGGTCCGGGGCGGCGGGTGGCGTGTTTATTTGGGAAAGCGCGACCATCACCTGAAGGACCATCATCCCAATCCACCCGGGTAATCTTCTCATGGCGGGGGAATCGACGGAACCGAGAGACGCTTGCTTTTCAATATCAACAAGCTTGGTCCATTCGTCCGCCATCGGTCGAGTACGGTCTGGGGGGCGGAAAATGGCGTCCGATTAAAGACCCCCAGGACAATATCGGGTGCGCCGTCGCCATCCAGATCACCGACCGCCATGGTCAACCAGCGTCCCCGCCAGGCCTCTGAAAAGGAGTAGGCCTTGAATCGTCCCGGAGTCTCTTGCCGAAGATAGACAAAGCTCTCCCCGGGTGAACCGTCGTAGTCTGGAAAAAAGGAAATTGCCGCGATGTCCATCTGATGATTGCCCCTGAAATCAGCAGCAACAGCCCGATAAGCCCCGTTGAGCGGATAAAAGTAATTCTCGGAAAGTCGACCTCCCCCCTCATTCCGAAGGACCCGAACTCCATGATAATTTTTGAGGCACGAGACATATTCTCCATTGTCCCCGTTCGTCGCCAGGATGTCGGGTAATCCATCACCGTCCACGTCAGCCAAATCCATTCCCGATGAGCCCCACGCCGGATGTCGTGCCACCACTGTCTGGGTTCGGAATTGACCCGACCCCTCATTGATGAGCAAAAAGACACCTTCCTGTCCCTGAGCCATGGCCACCAGTATATCCGGTCTGCCGTCCTGATT
>CAIPFS010000605.1 GCA_903864375.1 uncultured Verrucomicrobiota bacterium | reverse complement strand
GGGCGGGCATCATGAGCAGGGTTTTGATTTGCGTTGCAGGCCTTTCCGCCTTGATCGCCGGGTGCACCCTGGCGCCAAAGTATGAAACACCGGTGGCACCTGTGGCCGAGGTTTGGCCGGGACGCGCCGCCCAGAGTGGGGCGACGACCGGTGTTCCATCCGACATGGATTGGCGCGAGTTCTTTGACGACCCGCGCTTGCGGGCTCTGATCGGAGTTGCCCTGGAAAATAACCGGGACCTGCGGATTGCAGCACTGCGCGTGGAGCAGGCCCGGGCCCGATACCGCATCGAACGTGCCGGCCAGTTTCCGACAATCGATGGTGACGCGAGCGGCAGCCGGCAAAAATTCTCCGGGGCCATTTCTGCATTCGACGGAGGCAATGTCATCACCACCTACGACATCCATTTAAGCGCCACCTACGAACTGGACCTTTTGGGGCGTGTGAAGAGCCTGAAGACCGGGGCATTGGAGAAATTCCTGGCCACCGAGGAATCCCGGCGAAGCATCCAGATCTCGCTGGTTTCCGAGGTGGCCTCGCAATACCTGACGCTGCAACAATACCGGGAGGCGAAAGCCATTGGGCAACAGACCCTCGAGACGGTCCAGGCGTCGTACAACCTCAATCAGCGCAGTTTTGAGGCGGGTGTAGCTTCCGAACTCGATCTTCAGGCGTCGCGGGCGCAGGTCCAGGCTGCGCGCGTGAGCATTGCCAATTACGCTCAACTGCTCGCGCAATCCGAGAACGCCTTTGTCGAATTGATCGGCGGCCCACTCCCGGCCGATCTTCCCGCAGCGGTTCCGTTTCAGCGTCAACACTTGCTGACCTCTGTCCCCGCCGGGGTCCCGTCCGAGGTGTTGTTGCGCCGACCGGATATTCTGGCAGCCGAACACACCTTGAAGGCGGCCAACGCCGACATCGGTGCGGCAAGGGCTGCCCTCTATCCGAGGATCCTGCTCACAGGGTCCGTCGGCACTGCCAGCGCCTCCCTTTCGGACCTGTTCAGCGGTCCCTCGGCGACCTGGAGCTATTCCCCTCAAATCATCGTCCCCATTTTCGACGGTGGAGCCAATCGGGCGGGGGTCGAGGTCACGAAGATCACAAAAAGGATCGAAGTGGCCAATTATGAAAAAGCCGTCCAGACGGCATTCCGCGAGGTCGCCAATGCGCTGGCCGTCCGATCCATCCTTGAAGAGAAACTCGCT
Organism: uncultured Verrucomicrobiota bacterium; assembly: GCA_903864375.1. GTDB lineage: Bacteria > Verrucomicrobiota > Verrucomicrobiia > Limisphaerales > UBA9464 > CAILNN01. Next base: position 10,394 of record CAIPFS010000605.1, on the reverse strand, counting down.
GCGCAGCAGATGTTGCTGGAGGCCCAGCAGAAGCGTTTTGACCTCGCCGACGCGCGCTACCGTCAGGGTGTCGACAGCTACCTCGACGTGCTTCTGGCACAGCAAGACCTCTACATCGCCCGACAGACCCTTCTGCAGTTCCAGGGAGCGCGCCTGCTCAACGCCGTCGCACTCTATCGCTCGCTGGGTGGCGGTTGGAAATCCTGAGCCGTGTCATTCCGGATAGTAACGAGGCCATTCGCTCGCGGATGACGGTGAATCGGGTGCAAAACTTGTGACCCTCCGAAAGCGTTCGCCGGGCTTGGGGTCCCAATTGCGCCAGGAAGTCGGATCGGTATCGGCTGGATGCGATCGGGCCCCCTCTCCATTCCCGTTGACGGCGGTCACACAATATTCGAACACCGCCCCTTGGGCTCCTGAAACGACAAGTCCCGGGACTGCCGCGCAATCACGGATCTCATTTCGGTTGTCCGAATAACTTCGCTCGATGCCCTCATGCAGCAGGCGGAACTCGGCTTCCCCGTTTTTCCGGCGATAAAGCCTGTAGCTGGAGGCTCCCAGGATTTCTCCCCAGGAAAGGTGGGCTGCGCCGTCCGACAGTTTTGCACGCAACCCGTCTGGGGGCGACGGGGGCAGGTGCGTGATGTAGACGGGATATTCGTCTCCGGGCGGGCTTGTATGCTTTTCGTTGAGAGCCAACGCCCGGACATGCACCTTGACGCCCTCAGGCAAACCGTCGACGCGTAGTCGGGGTACTTCCTGAAGATCAGTGGCGGTCCAGGTGGTCCCGCCGTCCCGGCTCATCTCCAGCTGATACCGTGTCGCGGCAGCGACAACGGTCACGGTCACCCGTGTGCCTCCGGCGAAATTCTCCGTTCGCACGACCTGCGGAGCGATCGGGACAGGGATGGAATCGGTTAATTCCCACTGATGCCTTCCGGCGGGGAGTTTGAAACGACGACCCTCTCGTCCCCGCTCTTCTGCGCAGGGCGAACCGTCGACATAGAGCAGGGTCTGTTCACCCAATCTGGACCCCGTGATGAGCACGCTCGAGGCGTTGGGTGCAAAATACAGTCCGGACGCGGATGAACCGGAGCGAATCGTTCCGCCAATACCCAGATCCGTTTCTTCCGTGACAAACTGAAGGCCCTGAACGCCGATGCGCCTGCCATGAAAGAGGTAGAACTCCGTTGTTCCGTCGGTGCTCCGGATCAGTCCGGCGGTTCCCTCAAACACAAGACCGTCCCCGGCGAATTGAACCGGCTCGGGATTTCGGAAAACCCAATCCCGAATGCCTGGAAGTGTGACGCGGCAACCAAAAGGGGTGGCCTCCACCTGCACATCCGGACGATGACTGACGACGGCAAGGGAATCGCCCATGCCATCGAACCAGACGCCTTTGGACGAATCGGATGTGATTTCGGTGCGCTGTGTCTCCCGGTGTCCGGAGGCACCCCGGAGCAACTGGATGTGGGGAAGGTCGTCACCTTTGCGGACAAACCACGTCAGGCGGTGGGTCAATGCGGGATGGGCAACGCTGTCGTATAAGACAAAGTATTCCCTGCCAGCCAGTAGGACGCTTCGGCTGAGGTATTCGGGTGTCGCGTAGGACGAGGGGCCCTCCCTCGGAATCAATTCGGCAAATTGACCGGTGCCCAGGTCGTACATCGGACGGGAAAGGACGTTCATCCCGATGGACCGGAACTGTCCGTTCTTAAAGATGCCAAAGGTCGTGCAAAAGTCGGCATCCTGATCATCGCGATCCCCGACATCCTCCGGCCCGGTGTAGCTGTAGGATTTTCCCGAGGCATAGAAATAGAGGATGCCACAACCGCCTTCTCCTGAACGTCCCCAGCGGTAGTTGGATCCTTCGTCGATCTGCTGGAGATGAATGGAGAGCTCCTCAGGAGTGTCCACGCCGGCCCGCAGGACCATGCCGTAGCCAGTGAACTTCAGGCTCCGCAGGTGCGGGTTCGTTCCTCGATTGTCCGGCATCCGATACATCAGGCCTGGCGGATCCTTGCGCTGGGGGGGCTCTTCGGCGTCGGGATCGGAGGGGCGGGCAGCCCACATCGCGTGCTCAGCGGCAAGTGGGGCGTAGTGCCGAAGGCAGGTCCCGAAATACCAGAGCATGCGGGGTGGGAATCGCTGCTCCGAATGCGCTCCCTGGGGAGGATGAAGGCGGTAGGGCCCGCCGTTCGGGGGAACCACCCCCCACTCGCGTCCATAATCCACAGCGTTCAGATTCTTGTATCCTGCCTCGGACTCCCCTTGAAACGGGGCGGAAAGCACATCGACCAGCCAGTCGGCCATCTCCGCCAGTTGCGGGGATAGAAAGCGTTCCCGGCCATCGAACTGGCGCAGCAAAAACTCCGTCCGCAGGGAGGGGCCGAGGAAGGCCCAGACGTACGTGCCCAGGTTCTCCGTCCATCGGCCGCCCAGCGCATTCCATGTCCGCACCGGCGGCCGGGTATTGAACCGGGTGTTCAGTTCGACGATTTTTTCCCACATATCCGCCCAGACTGTTGCCCGGGGGTGATCGGGAAAGAGAAAGGCCATTGCGGGAGGAGTCGCTTTCACATCCGCCAGGAAGTTCGGGTGCCCGCTCAGAAGGTTGACCACGGGCATGAATTCGTCGCCGCCCTGGATGTAGGCCAGGAACAGAAAGAGGGCGGTGAGCCGCTCCCGCTGGCGTTCGGTCATTGCGGACTGGCATTGATTGAAGCCATCCACCCAGCCCGCGACCTGCCGGCTGGGTACAGGACTGAAATTGACAATGCTGCGTCCGGGAATCGGGCCATGCCCGGCCATCTGGCGGGTCCCTGTCACCGGCAGGGTGCAAACGAACGGCGACGTGAGGACACGGCGCTCCAGTTCGGAAGGGTCCGGCGGTTGACCCGTGCCGAGGATGGGTGCTGGATGTCGGGCCGTCCCCGGATACTCCAGGACCCAGTCCTTGACGCGGTTCAAGTCGAGTGTGCCGTACCGGTTTTGAAGAAAAAGGACATGGGAGGTGAACGTCAACGGGACGGAATAGGAAAGCCCGCCGTGCTGGACTCCCGAGAAATACTGCTCCAACCGGGACATCGCCTCCCGGTCTTTGGAATGATCGTAGAACGCGAGACAGGTCTGTCGACGCCCGCGAACCAACGGCCATTTCCAATAAAAGTTTCCCTTCAGGAAATGGTAGGTCACCTGCAAATCCGGTGATTCGACCTCGTAAGCATATTCGTGGTCCTGCCATCCCTCCACGTCATCGATAAACACACCCAGGGCATCCTCCGAATGCTCATTCCAGAAATTGGCAAAGGTGCCGGTCCGGAAATTCCCTGGAGCCCGTTCGTAAAGGCCCAGCGAGAAGGGCAGTTGTCCCTCCGGAAGCGGTTGGGGCTTCAGCCTAAAGACGTCATCGATCCGTTCCCAGGCGTATGCCTCATGCCTGCCCGGGTTGTCGGGGAGGGGGAAGGGATGATTCGGAGCCTGCCGGTGGGTGATTCCGAGGTCGGACCAGGTCGAGATGAGCTGGCCGTGCGTCCCCGGTTTGAGATCTTCCATGTTCTCTTCAAAACGGACAAACTCGAATCCGCTCTCACATTGAATTCGGGCCCGGTAATGCGATCCATGCTCCGTTTCATAGTCGAGTTCGTAGGCGAGAAAGAGCGGCCCGTCCGCCACACGACGGGTGTTCAGCCGGATCACGCGGTCTCCAACGAATTTCAGGACGGATGAACCAAACCAACGGCCACCTCGCGATATCTGGAGTATGGGTCCCGGTGCCTCGCCGCTGTATTTTCCGCCCGCAGGAATTCGGGCCTGCAGGACTCCCGTATCGAGAACGATGGTGTTCCCCTCGCGCCGCTCGCGAACTTGTGATTTGGGTTGGACCGACTGGCTGACGTTCGAAAGGACAAATTCCCGCCGAGCACCACTGGGAAGGTCTGAGAAGAAACTCAGTTTGGCCCGAATCGCACCATTGGCCTCGCGCGACACGTCCGACCACTGCGTTGGAATCCGTTCGCCGGTATCCGCCCGGGTCAACTGCCACCGCGAAAGGTCCGCCCCGGATTCCAGCTGGATGGGGTAGTGCAGCAGCGTGCGCGGCCACCAATAGAACGGATGTTCCAATCGGTCGTGCAGGACGAGGCGGATCTGGTGGTCCGGTCCCGGTGTTGCCACCCTCAACTGCGGTGGGGACGCTCCAAGAGCCCGCCATGAAAAACCGGATGGCAAACCAGACAGGGCCGCCATGCCTCGGACAAAGTCCCTCCGATTCACAAAGCCCTCTCCCGCTTTGGACATGGTGAAGCGGGCGGTTTGAAGAGGGAAAACCTGACCACCAAGAATTCTGGCAGGACAGGGGAAGGGGACATTTTTTTCATCCGGTACTTTTCATGCCCGAAGCCACTCCCTTTACCGTCAGGGCCAGCAACCGACGGAGTTGTTCCGTGCGCTGGGTCTCACTGGCCTTGCGCCAGACCGACAGAAACCGAATCTGAAGATAGTTGAGTGGATCCACGTAGGGATTTCGCAGGTGAATGGACTGGGCGAGGGTCGGCTGGTTCTCCAACAGTTCCTTTCTATCCGTGATCGACAGGACCATTTCCACCGATCGGGCGTATTCCTGTTCGATCAGGCCGAAGATCTTCGACCGCACTTCGGAGGATTCGACCAGTGCCGCATATTGACGCGCGATGCGGAGATCGGTCTTGGCAAGTGAGACTTCGGCATTATCCAACAGGGTCCGGAAGAACGGCCAGCGGCGATACATCCTGCGAAGCTGATCGAGACCGTCCGGCGTTTGCTCCACGAAATCCTTCAACGCGGAACCGACGCCATACCAGGCCGATATCAGATGGCGCGACTGCGTCCAGGAAAACACCCAGGGAATCGCCCGCAACTGCCGGATGTCTGCCGTGGCCGCACGGCGGGACGGGCGTGATCCCAGGCGTAGGTGTTCGATGAGATCGATGGGCGTGGCCTGCCAGAAGTATTCGGCGAACTCGGGCGTCCCATAAACGAGCTTTTGGTAGTGGGCGAAAGAGCTCTTCGCCAGCCAGCCGGCGTGTGCCTCCCATCGGGAAAGTTCGGCGGTCTCGGCCTCCGGGAGACACTGCACGGCGATCACGGCGGAGGTGAGCTGCTCCAGATTGCGCTGGGCAATGACCGGGTTGGAATATTTCAGGGATATGACTTCACCCTGTTCCGTGATCCGCAGTCGACCGCCATGCGCCGCGTGCGGCTGTGCACGCAAACTGCGATAACTCGAACCACCGCCGCGGTCGATGGTGCCGCCTTTTCCATGGAAAAACCGGACCTTTACGCCGACCTCGTCGGCGACCCGCGACATCTCCTTCTGGGCGCGATAGAGAAACCAGTTGGCCGCAAGATAGCCGCCGTCCTTGTTGGAATCCGAGTAGCCGACCATCACCTCCTGCACCCGTCCGCGTGCCTTGAGATGACGCCGGTACTCCACGTCCGACCACAGGTCGCTGAGGATCTTTGATGAATGTTCGAGGTCCTCGATCGTTTCGAACAGCGGCACAAGATCGATATCAAAAACGCCCGCCAGCTTTGAGAGCCGATAGAGGCGCAAGATATCATCAGCGCTTCGCGTCATGCTGACGATGAAATGGCTCGCAGCTTGTTTGCCGTAAAGCTTCTGGATATCGCGGATGGCGAGAAATTCATCGATCAATTCCGCCTCGGAGTGATCGAGCTTGCCGCTGTGGTCGCGAAAATCGAGTTCCGCCAGGTAGGTGCCAAACGTCTTTGCCTGAATCAGCAAACGGCGGATGCGACCATTCGCGGCCCGTGTTGCCTTCTGTTTCAACAATCCCTGGCGAATGTCCTCAAGGGTTTCGAGGAACTCCGCATGATTGTGCCGTCCCTCGGACAACTTGCGGCGGAGCAGGCCAATCCGACTGCGAAACAGCTCATACGGCTGATACGTCCCGGAGGTCTGCGCCCGGTTGTGGGGCACGGATAAGTCCTCCTCTGCGTCGGCGTGGGTGATTTCGCGGCTCAAGGCCAGGCATTCACGACGATAAAAGTCCATCACCGCAGCGTGCTGCCGTTGCATGGCCGTCCGGCTGATGTCCGGTGTGACGAACGGATTGCCGTCCCGATCACCACCCGCCCAATTCGCGAAGGTGAGGAACTGCCGTGTCCGGGTGACGCCGGGAAAAGTTCTGGCCAACTCCGCGTCAAACGTCTCGTAGAAATTGGCCGCCGTCTCAAAAATCGTCCGGTCGAAGTAATACAGTGCCGTTTCCACCTCGTGCAATGGCCCGATTTTCTGCTCGCGGATTTCCTCCGTCTGCCAGAGAGCCTCCAGCACCTCATCGGGTTGTTCCCACTGTTGCGACAGTCGCGCGAGTTGATTGAGCACGGCACGGCGTTTGGCTTCCGTCGGGTGGGCCGTCAGCACCGGTTCGATTTCCAGTTCATTCAAGACCGCCTGCAGCTGCTTTTCGGTGACGCCGGCTGTCTTCAATTCGAGGAACAGGTGCCGGAGCGACATTGGTGCGATGCCTTTCGATGTCAGATGGCGTTCGCGGGCCCGCTCCTCGCATAGGTTCACCAGCTGAAAATAGAGACTGAAGGCATGAGCGAGCTGATGGGCCTCCTGGACGTCGAGCCGGTCCAGCAACTGGTGTTTGGTCTGCCGACTGGCCTCACTGCCGAAATGCCGCGCTCGCTTGGATAGCTTGCGAACTTTTTCGAGGTGGTTGAAAACCCTCTTGCCGGCCTGTTCTGCGATGATTTTGTCCAACCGCCCGGTCAATTGCCTGATTTCTCTTTTGAGAATGGTGCTCATTCGGAATTCGAATCTGACTTCCTGCGGAAGTTGTTTGGTGGCGACACGCTAGAATTGAATGCCGGGCGAGTCCATGGCAAACCGACCAGGGCAGGGAATCCGCAATGGCGTTAATGACTCCGCCGACGGGCCGGATTCAATCCGCGAAGTCACGACCGGCGGGGATATGCCATCCAGGCGATGGGACCCTATTCTATTGGTTCTCGGCGACATTCGGATTGGGCCGGCCGTCGAATGCCCGATTGTTCGTCCCAGCCTGTTGTCGATTCGATTCTTGCAAGGATGCCGCCGAGGATCGAGCACCCGAACAGGAATCTCGGGTTTTATGATTGACCTAATAAAAGAGAACATTGTTAGTCTTTGACGAATGGCACATGGGTTTCAAACAGGTGATGAGTGGGACGGCAGCCGGGAAGGGCTGTTGGCCGAGGCCGGCTGATGAAAACCTGCGACTATTGCGAACGGGAGAACCCGGATGACGCCGTCCGTTGTCTCGAGTGCGGTACAAGCGAGTTCAAGTCATCGCGCCGGGATGAGCTGCAAGCCGGGGCGACACCGGTCGCTGTTTCCTCCGCGCCGCCAGAGAAATCCCTGGCGCTCCGGGGTGGTCTGACCGGTCGCTGGATGGTGGGACCCGGTCCGGCGCGGGACGCCAAGGACAGGGCTGAGTCCAGGTTTGATAAGTGGAATTGGTTTCGTGGTCCGGCGCATATTGTGGCACCTCGAGTATCGGGTGGGGCTGGTGCTTGGGTTTATAACTCCGATTCTCGTGGAGGACAGGCAACCCTTCGTTTTAAGGACAACGAGGTAACCCTGAAGGCAGGGGCGGGGGGCTTGAAGCTTTTGCTGGTGGCGATGATGATTCCGCTGGGCCTCGGTGGGATAGCCATCCTGAAAGACAGTGAGAACTATCCTGAACATCGTTGGATTCCCGTCCTCATGCTGGCTTTGGCTGCGGTGTTTTTCTTCCTCCTGCTTCGAAAGGGGCGACGGTGGAGTTTTACCCAGGATTGCATTGCCAACGCCTGCCTTGTCTATTTTCCCCGACGCCGGGCATGGGGGATCCAGTTTGTAGCGGGTGCCATCGTGGTCAATCGGGGCTCGACGGCATCCGACCCGCTATCGTCAGCGTCGTTGACGGTCGTGACCCTGCAATTGGGGAAGCGCGAGGTCGCGGAGGCGTTGTTGAATCGATTGCCGACACGACGGATGGAAGTGTTGGACGTTGATCAGCAGGAGCGAATCCACTTCCAGAATGAATTGAAGGCAGCGGTTGCCCGCGCATGGGTGACACCCGCGTTGATTGCAGCAAACGGGATCATCCTGGGGTGGATGTGGGTCACCTCCATCGGCCCGGTCGACTGGGGATACCTGGCGCTGACGTGGGGTGCCAACTTCGGTCCCCTGACGCTGACCGGTGAACCTTGGCGGCTTCTCACCAGCTGCTTCGTTCACTTTGGCGTGGCTCACCTGGGTTTGAACATGTGGGCACTGTGGAGTACGGGCCGAACGGTCGAACGACTTCAGGGCAACGGACGTTTCCTGGTCATCTATCTTGCGTCCGGTCTGGCGGCAAGCATGGCGTCCCTCTGTTGGAACCCGTTCGTCATTTCAGCAGGGGCGTCCGGGGCTGTCATGGGTGTCTACGGGTCTTTGGCCGGGTACCTGGCTCGCGAGCGGCGGGGAATTCCCAGCGTCGTTCTGCACGGAGTCCTTTCGGGTCTCGCTGCCTTCGTTATCAACAATCTCCTCTTTGCTTTCAGCGTGCGCGGCATCGACCATGCGGCGCATATCGGCGGATTGGTCACTGGGGCGATCCTTGGGTTTGCCGCAGCGCGCCCAGTGGAGTTGAAAGCCCGCGCCCGCGCCTCGCGCAAAAGCGCCGCCGCCCTGGCTGCGGCCACGGTGGCCGTCACCGTGCTGCTGGCATTTCGGTTGCCGTCGGCTGGAAACCTGTTGTCCCGAGAAGAAGGGGCCGCGGTATTTGATGCCTTTTCCCGGATCGGTGTCTCCCGAACCGACCTTCAGGCCGTTTCCGCGACCAATCCCGCTGCAGCCCACCATCTTCTCGCGGCAGGCATCCGAATGCGCCCCGAGGACGTTGTCCTGATGCAGACCGTCCGGTCCAACCGCGCGGATCTGCTGATCCGACGGATGCAGGCGTTGCAGGCAAGTGAGGCGGCATTGGATTATAGTAATTCATCACATCCTTCATAATGTCACAATAATGAAATCCCTTCTTGCAGATTTCTATATCGTCCATTTCATAGAGTTTTCCAACTTCATATGTGATGTCTCTACATTTATAATCGTATGTCGCTTTATATCCAATTTTCATATTACTTTAATTATTCTATCAAAAATCGATGTGACTAAGTCTCTCCATAACCGACCTGGCTATTTCTTGTCTTATTTGCCAGCCTGTCTGCTTTATTGTGGCTCTGGCAAACATGTGATGTCGTCTTCCTCGGATTTGATCTTTTGGAATGAATATCTCTCCAAAGTATACTTGATGTACCCATCGGATACCAAGTTTATTCATTTGGTCGATTGCCTGCTTTTTCACTTCTGGTTTAATTGGTCTAGTATCATCTTCTGATACTTCACCGAGGAGATATGTATATGCAAGCTTTGGACTACCACCGATATGAGATTGATTCCTGACTATTTCATCAGTCTCTTCATTCACAACAAATGCTGGATATGCGGTGTACAAAAATCCAGCCTTTTGTATTTCACTTACCATCAAGATATTGTGATTGTTCCAAGTATACTCTTCGTCTTGATCTCTTAGATCGAGTGTAAGTTGTGTGTACATATTTTCCATCCAGTCTCTATTGCTTTTTGTTTGATACGATATTCCAGCTCTTTTTGCACATCTCTACGGTTTCTTAACGATTTTCGCACATACATTTCGTCTTCTGACAACGGTGTATGACCCGTGACCATAACCCATTGGTCCAAATGTGCGGATTTTAGTGAAATATACCATTCTAACAAAGATGCGTCGGATTTCAGATCAAGAAAGAAAATATCATTGACATACTTAAACCTAATATTCATTGCAATATCAGTTTTTACTTCTTCTTCTGAGTATTCTGATGTGTATTTTCTATAGTAAGCTGTTGCTTCACCATCATGTATATTCATACTTCCCCAATGATAATGTATCTTGTTCAATTTGCATAGTTTTTCATTCGGTTCATATTCAAAACCATACAACTTGCCATAGTGTTCAATATCCTCAAATGAGAATATGGAGATTTTAGTTTGTGCCATTGTTTTTGTGTGTTCTAAATGCTTCTTCCATTGCTTTTTGTGCGTTTCTATGTGACTGTAGAATAACATTTAAGCTGCCATCTATAGAATCCAACCAAGCTTGGTCTGTTGTCCTTTTTGTCTGTTGGTCAATTGATATTCGTCGTCAGTCATATCAATCTTTTTATTTATTCTATTGGGTGTTTTTCTGGATATTCTGGAATATATTTACGCAATATGTTGTATGTCTCCATTGAAGTATCAAACGGATCAATACATTTGCACAAATGAACAACATCATCATACAACTCAACAAGAG
>CAIPFS010000604.1 GCA_903864375.1 uncultured Verrucomicrobiota bacterium | reverse complement strand
GCCCCGGCGGATGACTTGAGAGAGGCCGTCTGGCATCGATTGGGGAGTCACCACGACTTCCTGATGTTTGCCCTCCCGAACCACCTCGAGGGTGACATCCTTTCCAGGTGCCTTTCGGGCAATTTCGGATCGAACCTGATCCACGGATTTTACCGGGGTTCCGTCCACCTTCACGATGACATCCAATGGCTCCAGTTTGGATTGGCTGGCCGGACCGTCGGCACGAATGGATTTGATCACTGCCCCTTCGGTCGTCCCACCGAGGGCATCCCGGAGGCCGTCCTCTCCGTCCAACTCTTTCAGACCGACGCCAATCCAGGAGGGAGTGAACTTCCCATCTGAAATGATCCGGTCGCTGACCGATCGGGCGAGATTGGATGGAATGGCAAAGCCAATCCCGGTGCCGACCCCACGGATCATGGAATTGATGCCGATGACCTCGCCATCCAGATTCACCAGCGGTCCGCCGCTATTACCAAAATTGATGCTGGCGTCGGTTTGGATAAAATCCTGGAGTGCTCCCCGGTCCATCAAATTTCCCCGACCTTTGGCGCTGACATGACCGTAGGTGACGCTGTAATCCAGTTCGAAGGGAGCACCAATGGCGATGGCAAATTCGCCCACCCGGACCTTGTCAGAGTCTCCGAGATGAGCCACCGACAGGTCTTTAACCTCTCCTTTCAACCGGATGACCGCCACATCGGCCTCCGGGTAGGTCCCCTTGACCTCTGCCTGAAATTCCCGCCCATCCCGGAGACGGACGGTGATTTTTTCCGCTCCGTCGACCACGTGGTTGTTCGTCAGGATGTAACCTTCCTCCCGGATAATCACTCCGGAACCGAGTCCTGTCCGTCCGGGAATTTTTTCGTTATCCCCCTCCGGCAGATTGGGGTCAACGAAGCGCCAGAACTGGCGCATCTGTCTCCGTTGGTTCTGTTCCTCGGGGTCGGCCCGCTGAGTCACGGTGATGACGACGACGGAGGGTGAAACTTCATCGGCCACTTCGATGAAGGCCTTGTTGAGCTGGCGGGCCAGTCGAAGGGCTTCGCTGTCCTTGGCCTGTGCCAGGGGAATGAGGCCCACCCAAAGGCTGGCAAGGGCCACGGTTGCTGTTGTTCGAAATCCTTGTGTCATGGTTGCAAACTTGGTTTGAAACTCGTTGCTGTACTACCAGAGGCGAGTCGGGGCCAAAGTGTTCAAAGGTCCTGTAACGGAATGTTCGAGGAGAAGACTCGAACGTGTCGAATCAGGGTTGCCAATTGACCCCGACTCAACCCTCCCGGTAACGTCCAGCTTGTGCTGCCCCTGATCGAACAACTTCTGGTCTTGCAGGACCGCGACCGCCGCCTGATGCGGCTTCAGACTGAACTCCATGAGATTCCGGTGCAACGCCGACGGTTGCAGGAGAAAGCGGCCGCCGCACAGGGCGGTTTGGAGGCAGCCAAGCTTCGGGCCCGTCAAATCGAGAGTGACAAACGAAAGCTCGAGTTGGAGGCCCAAAGCAAGGAGGACTTCATGCGTAAATGCGAGAGCCTCCAGGGCCAGACCAAAAGCAACGAGGAGTATCGCCGGTATGCCCATCAGATCGAAACCACCAAAAGTGAGATTCACGCTTTGGAAGACCAGGAGATCGGGCTGATGGAGCGGGCAGAGGCCGCCTCCAGAGAGGTTGCAGCCGCCACCCGGGAGGCTGCCCAACTCAAGGCGGATGCCGACAAGTTGATCGCCGACCTTTCCGCGCGGGAAGCCCGGGTGCAACGCGACTTTGATACCGTCAGCGCCGAGCGCGAACGGCTCGCTGAACGCATTGATGAGATCGACCTGAATCGCTACGAGCGGATCCTGGAGAAAAAGGGGGATGTGGTGGTCGTCGGCGTCAAGGGCTCCATCTGTGGTGGGTGCCATATGAAGCTCCCGCAGCAATCCTTCGTTGAGGCCAAGGGAGCGCAATCGTTGGTCTTCTGTCAAAATTGCGGGAGGATCCTCTATCATACCCGCGACATGGATCCGGAACCGGGCGAAGCCGCAGAGCGTCGCGACAGGACCTATTAGACGCCTGGGGCGCAGGAAGAATCAGGCGGGCTAAAGCCCTCCGACCACGATGGGCGTGTCCATCGCGGTCCTTCATTGTCCACCCGACGAACAGTCCCTGGTTCAAGGCCCCTGGGCCGTTATCTCTGCGGCTATTGTTCTGAGAGGAGCTTCTCAACCTTGTCGGTCAGGTTGGCGCGGGCGTTTTGGTCACGTAAAACCCCCTTTTTGTCGATCAGCCACATCGCAGGAATGGAGTTGATACCGAATTCCTGCCCAAACTTGTTGCCCCAGCCCTTTCCATCGAAATATTGAGGCCAGGCCATTGCCTTCTCTTTGACAAATTTTTCAAGCGCTTCGCGATCCTCGTCGAAGCTGATGCCGACAATTTCAAATCCACGAGCATGAAGTTTTTCAAACGTTTCCTTGACGTGCGGTATTTCGCCCACGCATGGCCCACACCATGTGGCCCAAAAATCAAGAAGCACGACCTTGCCCTTCAGTCCTGAGAGATCCACTTCCCGACCATCAACGGCCTTGTATTTGACGCTTAACGGTTTTCCCAGGCGTTCCAGCTTCACCTGCAAATCCGCTGCCATTTTCTTCACCTGTTCCGGTGCCTTGCTCTGGGCGATTTCGGCGGTGATGGCCTTGGCGGTGTCACCCCCCAGTCCCTGGGCCACCTCGAAGAGGGCCCCGAATGCCTCGCCGCGGTCAGGGAAATCCTTCATGACCAGTCGGACCTGCTTTTCAAATTCGGTCAGCATGGCCTCCATACCCTCATCCGATTTCTTTTGGGCCGCTTCCACGGCCTTTTGCATCCGCTGGTTAAACGGATCGTCTGCCTCCGGCTTGTCCGGGGCCGACTTTCCAGCCTCCTCCTTGTCTTCCCCCGCAAGTTTCGCCAGTTCGGACGCCCGTTCCCGCGCCCCCAGTTGGACGGCAGTCCGCAGCATGTCCTTCTGGGCGTCCTTTGCCTCGGAGACATGGGCGTCCTGAGGAAAACGAAGGGCGAATTCCGAAGCTTTGTCGGCCGCGGTTCCAGCCGCCACCGCCATGGTGGCTTTGAACCGGGCCACCTCCTCTTCTGACGGTGGTTTTTGGTTCCATTCCGCTGGCGGCAACGGAGGTTGCATGGCCTCGGTGACAACCTTCCATGCCGTCTCCGCATCATCCGGCAGCAGATGAACCGGCTTTTTGACGCCATTGGTTTCGACGTTGGCCGGAGCAGGGGTCTGTCCCGGAGCGGGGGCAGGGGCAGGGGAATCAGCTCGAATCAGGACTGGAGCCTGGAGCACAAGACCCGCGCAAAGGATGAATGCAAGCTTCATGTCCGCCCGACGTTGGCCGCCTTTTCGGAGTTCGCCAGTAGAAAGTGAACGGATGTTGCCAGAGTCTCATTAGCCCGTACCTTTTTCACATGTTGAATCGACCCTTACTTTGGTTGTCCCTTCTCATCGCAGGCGCGATGGCGGCATCTGCCGCCGATTGGCCCAAATGGCGTGGTCCGAATGGCAACGGGATTACCAGCGAGAGTGTTGATCCGGCGGGATGGGACAAAGAGGGGCCCCGGAGGCTGTGGAAGACGAAGGTGGGGGTGGGTTACGCATCAGCGGTGGTCAGTCGGGGGCGACTCTACACCCTCGGGAACATCGATAAGAGCGATGTGGCGACGCTGTGGTGCCTTGACGCCGAAACAGGTACGAACCTGTGGCAACGAACCTGGCCCAGCGAGCTGAAACCGGTCATGTATGACGGAGGCCCGAATTCGACTCCTGTCGTTGATGGCGATTATTTGTTTGCGGTGATCAAGCCCGCCCGCGTGGTCTGCCTCGAAGCCGTCACCGGCAAGGTGATCTGGGAAAAGGATGTGCAATCGGAACTACAGGCGGACGTGTCGGATTGGGGAATTGTGGGGTCGCCGCTGATTGTTGATTCACACGTGGTGTTGAACTACGGCAGCAACGGGACCGTTCTGGATAAGGCAACGGGGGAGATACAGTGGACGACGGGCAAGCGGGGCAACTCCTACAATGCCCCCGCGATGGCCCAGGTCCGAGGCGAGCCGACCGTCATGGTTCTCGCCACTAATGCACTCGTGGCCCTGACGCTCAAAGATGGGAAGGAGCAGTGGAGGACTCCCTTTGGGAGCGGCTATTTTTGTCATGCCACTGACCCGTTGGTCCGGGGAGACAGCGTGTTGATCAGTTCGGCCGATGCCGGAAGTGAGCTCATCCGATTCAATGATGGCCAGCCTACCATCGTCTGGACCAATCGCCTTCTCGGGACCTTCACCTCGACCGCCATCGAACGGGATGGATTTGTCTACGGCATCAATCTTTGCGATACCAAGCAGTCGGGTGCTGAATTGAAATGCGTTGAATGGGATACTGGAAAAG
>CAIPFS010000603.1 GCA_903864375.1 uncultured Verrucomicrobiota bacterium | reverse complement strand
GATGGGACCGGAAAGCCCGGCGCGAAACCGCTGTGGATGTTTAATCGGGCGACACCTTTGGAGACCCGGGGCAGGCTTTCCAACCTGCCCCATCCTCCACACAAAAGTTTTGTTCACTCCCGCAAACTCCGTACTTGCCTCAGCCCACTTCCTGCGTAGCCTTTCTTCACCGAGTTTACCTATGCACCTCTCGAAATCGCTCCTCTCTTCGGCCGTATGTAGCCTGGCAGGTTTGGCCCTCCTGTTGTCGGGGTGTGCCAGCGCCGAACAGAAATTGGGACGTGGCATCACCAATTTGACGGAACCGCTGCGCCTGGGCGAGCTCCAGTACTCCTACGAGCAGACGTATCTCTACGATGGCGCCAACGTGGCAGCCACCCGCGGATTCATTCACGGCATCAACCGCACCGTTGCCCGGACCGCCGTGGGTGCCTTCGAAGTCGTGACCTTCCCAATCCCCTCGGGTCCGTACATCAAGCCTGACGGTGTTGTCTATCCGGATAGCTTCAAGCCCGGTCCGACCGACAGTTCAACCATCTCGACCGATCGCGTGCTCGGCTTTGACGGTCAAGACGTCGCTCCGTTCATCCCTGGAAGCCGGTTCACCATTTTTGGCGAGTAAAAACGAGGTTGTTGACGAAGGGCCTCGAACGCCCCGAACAGATGCTCCCCGACGGTTTTCCATTGTGAGCGTCTCTCTTCGAAAGTGCCACTGTAGCGCCGACAACGTTTGAACGCGGATCTTCCGCAATCTTCTACCGCCAACCTGAAGGGTTGGCGGTCTGCTTTTGGGGATGCTGTCCCGTTCCGTCCGATTCCGAGCCTTTGGATCTCATTCCAATGAACCAGCTATCCCAACGTTCCCCCTGCAAGGTCAACTTCGTCCTGAACCCTCTGGGGCTTCGCCCAGATGGATATCATGAGCTGGAGACACTCTTCTTTCCCGTTCCTCTTTTTGACGAACTCACGGTCGCATCCGGTGAACCGGGTCTGGTTCTGACCTGTTCACATCCCGGGCTACCCGTCGATGGCTCCAATCTTGTTCACAAGGCCGCGACTCAATTCTTCCAAGCCACCGGGCTGTCCCCGGCGATCCGGATTCATCTCGAAAAGAAGTTGCCGCTGGCCGCCGGACTGGGTGGCGGCAGTGCCAACGCCGCCGTCACGCTACGGTTGCTCAATCAGTTCTTCGACTTCCCTCTCGAGGCTTCGGCACTGGACCCCATCGCTGCCCGTCTCGGCAGTGACGTCAATTTCTTCCTTCAGGATGGTCCTGCGATTGGCCTAGGGCGCGGTGAACGCATTCAATCCCTGCCGCCGTTTCGCCTGCTTGAGGGCAAGGCCATGGTGCTTTTTCATCCCGGCTTCGGAGTTTCGACTCCCTGGACCTTCAAGCAGTTGTCCGATTTCCCGGAAGCCCGAAATGGCAGGCCCGGCCGGGCCTCCGAAGTGGCGAAAGCTTTCCTTGAAGGGGATTGGCCGGCGGCCTCTGCCGGTTTGTACAACGGTCTTGAGCAACCGGTCCTCCGAAAGTACCCCATTCTCCGGCTTTACCAGGATTTCTTCCGGGAGACCGGTGCCAAAGCAACCCTGATGAGCGGCAGCGGCTCCACCACCTTTGCCCTTTTTGATTCGCCTGAACAGGCAAAGGCCGTCCTGCCGGCCTTTAAAGAACGATTCGGTACCTCGGGCTGGTTTGAGGTAGCTCCCCTTTAGGCAACCGCCCCTCGTACGACGTCAAATCTCGTCGCCGTCATTGGATGAAAGAGATGCAGGGGATTGATTGGTCCGCCCCTTCAGGGCTTGAATGATTGGATGCCGATGACCCAGGGCGTTGCCCTGGGCTGTCATTGGGTCGCACCGTTGGTGCTAATATGACGACCACCGGGGGTGGTCATGTGATGGCCACCATCGGTGCTAAAATGACGACCGCCGGGGGTGGTCATGTGATGGCCACCATCGGTGCTAAAACCACGCCTATCGTGGGTGGTCGTACGATGGGCACCGTTGGTACTAAAACCACGATTTCCGGGGTGGTCGTACGATGGCCACCGTTGGTGCTGACACGGCGACCGCCGTTGATGGTCATGCAACATCGACCGTCGTGTCCCAACGTCACCACCCAATTGGCTCCGCCCCATTCGCATGCCGAACTTTGAACCCCAACCGGGTATCTCCATTCCAGACCACCCCGGGCATCGACCGCCGG
>CAIPFS010000602.1 GCA_903864375.1 uncultured Verrucomicrobiota bacterium | reverse complement strand
TGGTCGTCAATCCGAGGACAATCACCGGCTCATCGGAGAGTTCGATTACTTCCTTTCCAGAAAGCTCTACCTCCGGGTTCCCGACGTGGAGTATTTCCGTGACCCGTTACAAAACCTCTCCCACCGGCTGACCATCGGAAGTGGTGTCGGGTATGACCTGATTTCAACCCCGCGCACCGAATGGAGCATCACTGCCGGTCCCGCGTGGCAGGACAACTGGTTCAAGTCCGTTGAAACCGGGCAAACGTCCAATGCCAGTTCGATGGCCATGGTGCTTTCCACACACTTCAATATCGAACTCACCCAACGGGTCGATTACATCTTTGAATATCGCTGCCAGTTCACCAGCGCTGAGGACGGAAACAACACCCACCACGCGATTTCCACCCTCGAATTTGATATCCACAAACGGCTGAAGCTCGATTTGTCATTGGTCTGGGATCGAATCGCCAACCCCAGGGCCGAAGCGTCGGGAATTGCACCAACTCCCGACGACTTTCGGCTCATCACCTCCCTGACCGTTGAGTACTGAGGTCCCGGGGATTTTCCCGTCAAATGTTCTGGATGAGTTCAGAAGCGGGAAAACGGACTTTGGGCATACTGGCGTATTTGTCATCCGTTGACCGATACCCGGCCGCGCAAGCCACCACGGTCTTTAAGCCGGTTCCAGTCAATCCCAGTATCTTGTCATACTCGGCAGGAACCAGGCCTTCCATTGGACAGGTGTCCACCCCGAGAACGGCAGCGGACGTCATGAACTGCCCCAGGGCAATGTAGGCCTGATGGGTCGCCCATTGGGTCAACTCGGCCTCGGAACGATGGGTGAGGCTGTTCACCATCATGCCCCGGTAACCTGCCAGTGCCTCGACCGTCCCGCCGCGGAGTTCCACAATGCGGGCAAGGAAATGGTCAATGTGCTCCACGGTGACAGAAGTACGGGCAGCAAAGATCACGAAGTGCGAGGATTCCACCGGTTGGGTCTGGCCCCAGGAATGTGGGACCAAGGCACGCCGCACTTCCGGCGACGTCACCACGATAAACTTCCACGGTTGAAGCCCAAAGCTGGAAGGAGCCAGAACCAGCGACTGCTCAAGTGCAGCCCAGGTTTCATCCGGTATCGTGCGCGCCGCATCAAAACGCTTGGTTGCATAGCGCCAATGAAGGGCCTGGTTCAATGATTCGGGTGTGGTGGACATGGGAAGGAAAAGGGCCGGACTCTGAGCTGGAAAAGGTGGATTGGAAAAGGGGCTGTCGTGACGAAAAACCAACCGGATCAAGCTCGCCATCACCGGCAAAATATCCAACAAATTTTTGCCGGTATCGTTTTTGAATTCGCCGCTCGCATTCCGGTCAAAAGCGCGGTTAAAGCTATGCCGCTATGAAATTCCCGCTTCCCCTTGGACTGGCCCTGCTCGCATGGGTGCAGGCGGTCGCCGCCCCGTCGGAAACCGACTGGCCCAACTGGCGTGGCCCGCATTTTGATGGGTCAAGTCCCGCAACCGGGCTTCCCACGGATTTCTCTCCAGCGAAGGCGACATGGACCGCTCCCTTGCCAGGTCCGGCGGGTTCAACCCCGATCACCTGGGGGGGCCGCATTTTTCTGACAGCACCGGATGCGTCGAAGAACCTCAATCTTCTCTGCCTGGATCAGGCTTCGGGCAAGACTCTCTGGTCCCAGTCCGTGGCG
>CAIPFS010000601.1 GCA_903864375.1 uncultured Verrucomicrobiota bacterium | reverse complement strand
TTCATCAGGCCCTCCTCGACCATCAGGTCATCTTCTTCCGCGACCAGCACATGACCGTCGCGCAGCACAAGGACTTCGGCGCCCGCTTCGGCAGGCTGCACGTCCATCCCAACGCCCACTCTTCAACTGGGAACCGGTATCAACACGGGTGAAATGACGGTCGGCCTCATGGGAAGCGAGGCCCATATCATGAACTACACCGTGTTTGGGCGTGAGGTCAATCTGGCGTCTCGTTTGGAGGGGGTCTCCGGTCGCAGCCGTATCATTGTGGGAGAAGGAACCTACTCCGAGTTGGTTCAACATGCTCCCGAAATGGCCCGTCAATGTCGAAACCTGGAACCCGTTGCTGTCAAGGGCTTTCGACAGACCGTGAACATCTACGAAGTTCCCTGGACGGACGCCTGCTAACCGGGACGGTGAAAGGCGCCCGCTTCAGGCTTGGGCTGGCGGTTCGGCTCTGTTAATCAACCGTGGTGCCGTTTTCCATTGCCCGTTTTCCCGGATGGTTCCGGGCACCCGAAATAGGCCTCGTGATGGTCGTTCTGGCCCTGGGGCTGTTGTTGACCCTCTTCGGAGGAACTGTGCGCGCACCCCGGTTTGAACGGCAGCCCGACGGAACCCGAATTCGAGTCATGACCAGGGATGCCGAGGGCAACGAGGTCCCGGCGTTTGACGAACGAAATAATTTCCTGAATTCCCAAAATCTCGCGCAACTGGCCAAAGACACGAGCTTCATTGCCATCATGGCGGTGGGAATGACCTTTGTAATTGTGGCGGGTCAAATTGACCTTTCGATTGGCTCGACCTACGCGCTTTCCGGGGTTTTGGGTGCCTTGGTGCTGCATCATTTTGGCCCAGGTGGGATATCTCCGTCGACGGGTCCTGGCATCGGGATGGGGCTGCTCACCTGTCTCGGAGTGGGGTTGGTGGCTGGCCTGGTCAACGGATGGATGGTGACCGCGCTGCGGGTGCACCCGTTCATCATCACCTTGGGAACCATGGCCATCTATCGGGGTATTGCGTTTGTCGTATCCCAGGGCCAGAGCATTGGAGAGTTTCCTCCGGGCTTCGGAGAATTTGTAAAATGGCAAACCCCGGGCGGTCTGACGCTGGTACCCCTCGGAGTCATGACGGCGGTGACGCTGGCGGGAGGGGTGATTCTTGCGCGGAGTGCCCCGGGGCGCCATGTCTACGCGGTCGGCGGGAACGAACTGGCCAGCCGGTACAGTGGATTGCCGGTGGCTCAAATCAAACGAGGGGTGTTCATCCTCTCCGGCTTCAGCGCCGGCCTCGCAGCGCTCCTATCCCTGGGATACTATGGGGCGGCGACCAGCGGCGATGGACAGGGCTATGAGCTGAACGTGATTGCTGCGGTGGTTGTCGGTGGAGCGAGCCTCTCCGGCGGCCGCGGTTCGGCACTGGGGGCATTGCTGGGCGCCATCATCATCCAGATGATCAACAGTGGCATTGTCATCCTGCGCATCGACCAAAATTATTCTCAAATCATTGTCGGGCTGGCGGTGATCGCCGCCGTGTTGATTGACCAGTTGAATGCCTGGTGGTTGCGTCGACACCAGCGGGGACGCAGCCCTGCCTGAACGGGAGGATCATCCACCCGACTTCCACCAGCGTTCCGCCCATCGGCCCACGGGAGAACGACGGTGATTGCGAATGGACCGTTCACTGACCTGTCGGATCGCCGCAGCGTGAGTCGGATAGGGGTGAATGACGTGACTCAGTCGACGCAATCCACAGTGGGTTGCCATGGCCAGTGAGAGTTCGCCCACGAGATTTCCAGCTTCATACCCGACCACGGTCGCACCAAGAATCCGATCGGTCTTGTGAGCCGTGAGAATCTTGACGAAGCCCTCGGTTGCCCCGTCGATGCGCGCCCGATCCGTTGACGAAAAGGGACACCGATAGACATCGACTTCGATGGCCCGGTCGGCGGCCTGGCGTTCATTGAGCCCTATCTGGGCAATCTCCGGAACGGTTCCCACACACCAGGGCACGAGAAGCCGGCTGGCCCGGCGGTGTCCCCGGAACAGGGCATTCTCGACGGCAACGCGGGCCATTGGCTCCGCGGCATGGGCCGACGGATGGTTGGAGGCCACCTCTCCCATGGCGTAGATACGAGGGGCCGAGGTTCGAAGAAAATCATCCACCTTGACCCCATTGCCATCGTTAAAAGTCACTCCGGCGGCTTCAAGGCCGATTCCCCGGACTCTGGGAATCTGACCTGAGACATTTAAAATGGCATCGACCAACTCGGACCCCACTTCATCCCCACGACTGAAGAGGATCACGTTCCCGTCGGAGGTCGATTGCACCCGGCGGAGACGCGAAGAGGCGAACACCGAAACGCCATCCCTGACCAGGGCAGCCTGAACAATGGAGGCGGCATCCTCATCCGTCCGGGCGAGGATTTGCGGGCCGTTTTCGATAAGAACGACCTGGCTTCCCAGGCGCGCCATGGCTTGTGCGATTTCGCAGCCGACCTGTCCACCTCCCAGGATGGCCAGTCTTCGGGGAAGATGCTCCAGCGAGAAGAACGACTCCATCGAAAGGACATCGGCTTCAGCCAGGCCCGGGACCACCGGTAGGGAACGGATTGCCCCCGTGGCAATGATGGCTTTCTGGAAGCGTAGTCGCAAATCACCGACTGCCACGGTTTCCGGGTCCCGGAAGCTTCCAGATCCGAGAAAGACATCCACGCCCAGATCTTTGAGATGATGGGCAGCGTATTGGGAACTGAGCTCGGAGCGGACGACCCGGACCCGTTTCATGACTTTGCCAAAGTCGATGTGGAAACCGCCGGGAACGCAGACTCCCAACGGCGCCGCAGACCGCACCTCCGCAGCGGCGCGGGCACTTCGGATCAGTGCTTGAACGGGGACCCCCTCGAAATTCAGGCAATCCCCT
>CAIPFS010000600.1 GCA_903864375.1 uncultured Verrucomicrobiota bacterium | reverse complement strand
TATCAGGAGTTGGCGGTCTCCGGGTCCCCGGTGGTGGAACTGCTGAACGATTTTGACGCCAGCTACACGTTCGTCGGCAATGAAGGTCCGATCTTCTTTTTCCTGACCGACCTGAAGGCACCCCGGGGGCGACTCATCGCCGTGGACACCCGGAAACCGGACCGTGGTCACTGGGAGGAACGGGTTGCCGAGGCGCCTGCCACCTTGAAAGGAGTTTCCCTGTTGAAGGATGTCTTTGTGCTGGAATACCTCAAGGATGCTCGAAGCGTAATCCAACGGGTGGACCGCACGGGTCGTACCCAGGGCGAAGTCCCGCTCCCGGGAATTGGAACGGCAGCCGGGTTTTCTGGAAAGCCGTCCGAGACAGAGACCTTTTACAGTTTCACCAGTTTTACGGTGCCGGGGCGCATCTATCGGTATGACGTCCGGACGGGAATGAGCACGTTATGGCGTCAGCCCAAGGTGGATTTCGATCCCGATGCCTATGTTGTCCGGCAGGTCTTTTATCCGAGCAAGGACGGGACACAGATTCCGATGTTCATTGCCCACAAGAAGGGGCTGGAGTTGAACGGGCACCAACCGACCCTGCTTTATGGTTACGGCGGTTTTAACATCTCACTTACGCCGGCCTTCAGCGTGCGGAATCTGGCGTGGATGGAACTGGGCGGCGTCTATGCGGTTCCGAATCTTCGAGGCGGGGGGGAGTATGGGGAGGACTGGCATCAGGCCGGAACCAAGCAGCGAAAGCAGAACGTGTTTGACGATTTCATCGCTGCGGCGGAATGGCTCATCCAACACCATTATACCGAACCCAGAAAGCTGGCCATTCAGGGTGGCAGCAATGGAGGACTGTTGGTGGGAGCCTGCATGACCCAGCGCCCGGAATTGTACGGCGTCTGCCTCCCGGCGGTCGGGGTCATGGATATGCTCCGGTTCCAGAAGTTCACCATTGGCTGGGCATGGACCAGCGACTATGGCAGCAGCGAGCAACCGGAGGAATTTCGCGCGCTCCATGCGTATTCCCCCTATCACAATCTGCGACCGGGTGTTCACTATCCGGCGACACTGGTGACCACAGCGGACCATGACGATCGCGTGGTTCCAGCCCACAGTTTTAAATTCGCTGCGCGACTTCAGGAGTATCAAAAGGGAACGGCTCCGACCTTGATTCGGATTGAAACCAAAGCCGGTCATGGTGCCGGAAAACCGACCGGCAAGATCATCGAGGAAACGTCGGATGTCCTGGCCTTTACCGCCGCCCATTTGGGGGTCCCACTCCCTCCGGCATCGGTTGCCAACCACTGACGTGTGGAAACCTCGATTCCGGCAACCCTGACGGTGGAAGGCCAGTCCCGGGTTGTTCATCGAGGGCGGGCGCTGACCTATTTTGGTGGTTGTGATTATCTGCGGTTGAGCACCCATCCCGCCGTGGTCGAAGCGGCCCGCGATGCCGCAGTCCGGGGCTTGGGGGTGGCGGCATCCCGTCTTACCACCGGAAACGACCCGAGTCTGGCGGCGTGCGAACGAGAGCTGGCCCGCTTTTTCCAGGCGGAAGCGTGCGCTCTGACGGCCACGGGGTACATGGCTAATCTGGCGCTGGGACAGACATTGGCCGGACGATTTACCCATGCATTAATGGATGAGCGGGCGCACGTCAGTCTTCGGGACGCTGCCGCTCTCATGGGTGCCTCTGTCCGGGATTTTCGCCACATCCATGTGGATGCCCTGGAGAAGGCATTCCGGGAACTGCCCAAGGGAGCCCGGGCGGTGGTGATGACGGACGGCATGTTTCCTTTGGACGGAGTCGTCCCCCCTCTTGCGGAGTATTGGAATCGGCTGGGCCCGAAGGTGGAGTGGTGGATCGACGACTGCCATGCGGCGGGCACTCTCGGCAAGCGGGGGCGCGGGAGCATCGCGTATCATGGCGGGACGCGAAAAGGCGTCTATCAGGTCATCACCCTGAGCAAGGCCCTGGGAGCTTTCGGGGGAGCGATCCTCGCCGATCCGCAGACCGTTCAAGCGCTGTGGCGAAAAAGTCGCAGCTTCGCAGGCTCCAGTCCGCCTCCGCTTCCGCTGGTGGCCGCAGCCCGGCAGAGTCTCAGGATCCTGGCACTGGATTCGGAGCGATTGAAGCGACTTCAGGACAACAGGTTATGGGTCAAGCAGCGTCTCTGTGAGGCGGGAGTTCTGGACGCGATTTCCCCGGG
>CAIPFS010000599.1 GCA_903864375.1 uncultured Verrucomicrobiota bacterium | reverse complement strand
GATCTTCTCACCCGCGTACTTCACTCCCTTGCCCTTGTAGGGCTCCGGAGGGTAATACGAACGGACCTCGGCGGCCACCCGGCCAACCAACTCCTTGTCCGCCCCTTCCACCGTCACCTTGGTGTTCTCTTCCACGGTCACCTTGATACCGGCCGGGATGATATAAACAATGGGATGGCTGTACCCCAGCGCCAGATTGAGATTGGCTCCCTGGACATTGGCCTTAAAACCAACGCCGTTGATCTCCAATTTCTTTTGGAATCCCTCGCTGACGCCCTTCACCATGTTGTTCACCAAAGCCCGGGCGAGACCGTGCATCGACTTGGCTTCGGCCGTCTCCGCTTCGCGGGTCACCGTCAGAGTGCTCCCGGTCAGCGATGCAGCTGTCAGCCGCGGCAAATTCAATGACAACTTCCCCTTCGGTCCTTCAGCCGCCACCTGGATTCCGGTCACCTTGACCTTGACCTGGGCGGGAATCGCAACCGGTGATTTTCCAATTCGTGACATAAACGTGATTCGAGTTACCAAACGTAACAGACGATTTCCCCACCCACCTTCTGCTGACGGGCCACATTCCCGCTCAGGACTCCACGCGGAGTGGAAAGGATGGCCACACCCAGACCACCCAGTACCCGGGGAATCTCAGTGCTTCCCGTGTATCGACGAAGACCCGGGGTGCTGATCTGCCGGAGACCGGTGAACACAGGCTTTTTGCCCTCGTACTTGAGGGTGATGGTCAACGTCTTCTTGGCCCCACCGGCCACCTGGACGTCGCTGATGTACCCCTCCTGCTTGAGAACGGAGGCCACAGATTCCTTGAGTTTGGAATGCGGCATCACGGCAGTGGCGTGATGGGCGCTGCCGGCATTGCGAAGCCGGGTCAGCAGGTCGGAAATAGGATCGTGCATGGCGGTTACCAGCTGGCTTTGGTGACACCGGGGATCATCCCCGACAGGGCCGCCTGTCGGAAGGTGAGACGGGAACACCCGAATTTACGGATAAACGCACGACGGCGTCCGCTGAAACGGCAGCGGTTGACCACCCGGACCGGGCTGGCGTTACGGGGAAGCTTGGCCAGGCCGACGTAGTCGCCCTTGGCCTTCAACTCGGCCCGAAGCGCGGCGAATTTCTTCACCGTGTCTGACTTCTTCTTATTGCGTTCGATCCACGATTTTTTTGCCATATGCGTCTCGTCAAAAGTTACTTGGAAAACGGCATGCCGAGCAAACGGAGGAGCTCCAGCGCCTCATCGTCCTTGGTGGCGGTCGTGACAATCGTCACATCCATCCCCTGTTGCCGCTTGATCTTGTCCAATTCGATTTCGGGAAAAATGGTCTGGTCCGGCAAACCGATCGAGTAGGCACCGCGACCATCGAATTTACGGGGGGAGATCCCGCGGAAGTCACGGATGCGTGGGAGGGCGGAGGTCACCAACCGATCCAGGAACTCATACATCTGAGCCCGGCGCAGGGTGACTTTACATCCCACGGACTGCCCCTGGCGCAGCTTGAAGTTGGCGACACTCTTCTTGGCCTTGGTGACCACGGGCTTCTGTCCGGTGATCATGGCCATTTCCTTCACGGCCTCTTCAATGGATCCCTTTTCGGAATCACAGCGCACCCCCATGTTGACCACGATCTTTTCGAGTCGCGGGATCTGGTGGGGATTGGTGTAGCCGCGGCTGGTTTTCAGCGCGGGAGCGACCTCTTCCAGGTACTTAGTATAGAGACGGGGCTTCATCGGTTACCGGCCTTCTGGTTTGGCCGCGGATGATTCCTGGCGGCGGGTAAATTCTTCAGCCTTCATCACATTGGAGATGTGAATCGGACCTTCCAACCAGAGCAGTCCGCCCTGGGGATTTTGTTGGCTCTTGCGGAGCGAATGCAGCACCGGCTTGACCAGTCGGCGACGGTCATCCTGGTCCTTGCTGCGTTCGTCGGTTCCTTCCAACACCACGGCCTGACGCTTGGTCAGGACGCGGGTGATCTTACCCCGACGACCTTTGGCGGAACCGGAAATGACGATCACTTCGTCACCCCGCCGCACGTGAAAACTGATTTTCGGAACTTTATTCATGGTCCTGCGAATCAAATGACCTCCGGGGCCAGAGAAATGATCTTCATGAATCGTTTCTCGCGCAATTCGCGAGCCACGGGTCCAAAGATGCGGGTTCCCCTCGGGTTGTTGTCCTTGTCGATGATGACGACGGCATTGCGGTCAAACCGGAGGCACGATCCATCATTGCGGCGAATGACCTCCCGGGTGCGGACCACGACGGCAGTCTGGACCTCCCCTTTTTTCACCGTTCCATCCGGAGCCGCCTCCTTGATGTGAATCTTGATGATATCCCCGACGCGGGCATATCGCTGGTTGCGACCGATGACCCCGATGGTCCAAGCCACCTTGGCACCGGTGTTGTCGGCTACGTCCAGACTTGATCGAATTTGCAGCATAATGAACCTCGATTGACGAAATACTTCAGGAAGCCGACGTGGTTCGCGAGGAACCGTCCGGATTCAAAATCTCGACCAGCCTCCAGCGCTTGGTCTTGGAGATCGGTCGTGTCTCTTCGATACGAACCAAGTCCCCTGTTTG
>CAIPFS010000598.1 GCA_903864375.1 uncultured Verrucomicrobiota bacterium | reverse complement strand
TTTGAGAGCAGCCATTACAACCTTGGATGAAACCGCCCTGGCCTCCAGCAAGGGCTGGGTCAGCATGATTTCGGAACTCATCAAAGCCCGCCTGACGCTTCTCGTGGTCTTGACGACCTGGGTGGGTTTCTACCTCGGCTCCGGTCCGGTTTTGGACGTGGTTCGAATGATTCACACCGTCGCGGGGACAGGCATGCTGGCGGCGGGAGCCGCCATCCTCAATCAGGTCCTCGAGCGGGAATTCGATGGGCAGATGCGACGGACCGCCGGTCGTCCGCTTCCATCCGGTCAGATGACACCTGGATCCGCCCTGCTATTGGGGGTATTTGCCTCCCTGGGAGGAATGGCGTGGCTGTTGTTCGGTGCGAATCCCCTGGCTGCCTGTCTCGGTGCCGTAACATTATCAACTTACGTGTTTCTCTACACGCCGCTGAAGCGGGTGACCACCTTGAACACTGTGGTCGGGGCGATTCCCGGCGCCTTGCCCCCGTTGCTGGGTTGGTGCGCGGCGACCGGCGGTTGGGGTGCGGCGGGTTGGGCATTGTTCTCGATCCTCTTCTTCTGGCAGCTTCCTCACTTCATGGCCATTTCCTGGCTTTATCGAAGGGATTACGCCCATGCGGGTTTCCGAATGCTTTCGGGGATCGATCTGGATGGTCGTCAAACCGGGGCTTCCGCGGTGCGCAATACCCTGGCGCTTCTGGTGGTCAGCCTGTTCCCGTTTGCCTTGAGAATGAACGGACCGTTCTACCTCGCCGGCGCCGTCCTCCTGGGCACCGGCTTCTTGATTTGCGCCATCCGTTTTGCGCTACGGCGGGATGACTCCCACGCCCGCCAGCTCTTTTTCGCCAGCATCATCTATCTGCCCCTGCTGCTGGCGCTTCTGGTCGCCGACAAACGCCCTGCTTTCGGGGGTTCCACCTCCACCGCGACGGCGGATGGTGTTGGGCCCATGGCTCGAATCCAGCCGCCGACCCACCCACTAGCCACCCTCACAGCGGCCACTCACTGACCGACGTTCTCCAACAGCTTTCCCGGAAAAATTCCCCTTTCGCCTATGAATACCTCCACCGCACACGCTCCCGCTCATTCCACGGCGTCGGCTCATGGCGCGGGCCATGATCATCATGAGCCCGGCTTCTGGCAGAAATACATCTTCTCAACGGACCACAAGGTCATTGGCATCCAGTATGCCATCACCTCGCTTCTTTTCCTGTTCTTTGGGTTCCTCCTCATGATGGCCATGCGCTGGCAGCTGGCCTATCCCGGCAAGCCCATTCCGGTGATTGGCCATGCTCTCCAGGCAGTGCTCGGGGATGATATGGCCAACAACGGGGTGATGCAGGCGGACCTCTACAACGTTTTTGGTGCGATGCATGGAACCATCATGGTCTTCCTTGCCATCGTCCCGATCCTCTTCGGCGCCTTTGGCAACTATGTCACACCGCTCCAGATTGGCGCGCCCGACATGGCATTCCCGCGTCTGAACATGGCCAGTTACCATCTCTATTTCCTCGGCGGTATCGTGATGCTGGCGAGCTTTTTCATTCCGGGAGGTGCCGCGAAATCCGGTTGGACCAGTTATTCGCCTCTGGCAACGATCAACGACCCGGTGCACGTCATCAATGGTCAGACGCTGTGGTTGATTGGCATGGTCCTTCTGATCACCTCCTCCCTTCTTGGTGCTGTCAATTTCATCACCACCATCATCCAGATGCGGGCCAAGGGAATGACCTGGATGCGGCTTCCCTTCTTTGTATGGGCTCAATTTGTCACCGCCTTCCTGTTGCTGCTCGCCTTCCCTCCGCTCGAAGCGGCAGGCATCATGCAATTGGTCGATAATCTGCTGAAGACGTCCTTCTTCCTGCCGTCAGGTCTGGTGGTCAACGGGCAGCAGTTGACGGTTTCCGGCGGTGGCAGTCCGCTGCTTTGGCAGCACCTTTTTTGGTTCCTGGCCCATCCGGAAGTTTACGTCTTGATCCTTCCGGCGATGGGAATCGTCAGTGAGGTCATTGCCAACAACACACGGAAGCCGCTCTGGGGATACAAGTCCCTGGTGTATGCGACGCTGTCGATCGGCTTTCTTGCTTTCATTGTCTGGGCTCACCACATGTACCTGACCGGAATGGGTACCCGGATTTCGACGTTCTTCCAGACCACCACGATGATGATTTCCATTCCGTCGGTCATCATCCTCACGGCCCTCTTCATTTCGCTCTGGGGCGGTTCGATTCGGTTCAACACCCCGATGCTCTTCGCCCTCGCGTTCCTTCCGATGTTCGGCATTGGTGGTCTGACCGGTCTCCCCCTCGGCTTCAACGCCTCGGATATCATTCTTCACGATTCCTATTACGTCATCGGTCACTTCCATTACGTGGTGGCCCCGGGAACCATTTTCGGGATCTTCGCCGGTTTATATTTCTGGTATCCCAAGGCCACCGGTCGATGGATGAACGAGACCCTGGGCAAGATTCACTTCGCCGGATCCCTTCTGTTCATGAACCTGATCTTTGCCCCGATGTTCATCCAGGGTCTGCATGGAATGAGCCGGCGGATGTATGACGGTGGTTCGACATACTTCGGCAGTGGAGTGGGATTGGACCAGCACATTCTGGATCTCAATATTAACATCACCCATGCCGCCGCTGGATTGGGCATCTTCCAGCTGTTCTTCATCTTCAACTTCTTCTCCAGCCTGGTGTGGGGTAAACGGGTCACCTCGGATAATCCGTGGCAGGCGACCACCCTCGACTGGCAGACTCCGACTCCGCCGCCCCATGGCAACTTCACCGTGGAACCGGTGGCCTACCGTGGTCCTTACGAATACAGCGTCCCGGGGGCCAAGACGGACTTCACCCCGCAGAATCAGGCCGGCTGAGCTCCCTCCAACCCCAGCGACATCCTTCGAACATCTCTTTTCATGGAAATCCCGTACACGGTAAAACCCCGTCCCGACACCGGCCTTTACAACGCCAAAGTCGGCATCTGGTTGTTTCTTGCGTCTGAGGTCATGCTCTTCGGCGCGCTCTTTTCCTCTTATATTCTTCTGCGGGTGGGTGCTCCGGATGGGTTCTGGCCGGATGTGGCGACCGGTTGGCCCCATGGCCTGCTGAACATCCCGATTGGAACCTTCAATACGGCGGTGCTGATCGCCTCGTCCGTGACGGTGGTCATGGCCTGGGCTGCATTGAAGGCGGGGAATTTCGCCAAATTCAAGGGCTTCATGATCTTCACCGTGATCTGCGCCTTTTCGTTCCTCGGAATCAAAAGCTACGAGTACAACGAAAAGTTCACCCACTACGTGGTCCGTTTGAAGGACGGGAGTGCGGTGACCGGCCACTTTGAACACGAGTTCCTCCATGGGTTCCTGGAAAAGGCCAATACCCGCCGGGACCAAAAGAATGCCGAGTTACGGGAGGCCAATGCCAAGGCGAAACTGGAAGGCAAGGCCCCCAAGGATCTACTGCCGCATCTCAGCAATCGGTTTTTGACCCTGGACAAGTTCGGGGAGGAAACAGTCGAATCCGTCAAGATGCTGGTGGATATCCCGTCCGCCTTCCGATATCCGGTGGGAACCAAACCACCCGCTTTGGAGGAGTCTGCCAAGGGTTCCGAGCACGGGGAGCACGCCGAACCCGGCGGGCATGTCGAGAAGGAGATCAAACTGGCCGATGTACAAAGCATCGCCGCGTTCATTCCCTCGACCGCCACCTTTTTCGCCATCTACTTCACGATGACTGCCTTGCACGGGTTGCACGTTCTGGGTGGAGCGTTGGTGTTGGGCTACTTTGCGTTTTTCGGGCGGAAAATGTGGCGGGAAGAGCCTGAACGCCTCACCAACCGGGTCGAAGTGGCTGGCTTGTTCTGGCACTTTGTGGATTTGGTCTGGATCTTCCTCTTTCCCGTCGTCTATCTGCTCTAGTTTTTCCTTTTATTTCATTCCATGAGCACCCCTTCTTCCGCTTCCGCCCCGGCGGTACCCCATCCCTCCGGCCTGACGCCGGATGGTCATTCACATCCGGAGCACCATAACGGCTCGGATAGTTCCCATGGGCATGACGATCACGCCGCTCATATCCGCCTGTACTGGGCGGTGGGAGCCGCGTTGCTGGTGGGAACCGTGGTGACCGTTCTGGCGCGGCACCTCGAATTCAACAGCGTGTCGCTCACGGTTGCGGTGGCATTGTTCATTGCCTCCATCAAGGCGTTCCTGGTGGCCGGTTATTTCATGCACTTGCTGACGGAGAAAAAGACCATCTACCTGGTCATGGTGACGACCGTGGCATTTTTCGTCGGGATGATCGGACTGATCCTCTGGAGCAACGCCGATCTTCCCAGGGATTCGCAATACAAGACACACTATGTCCCTTAAATCCTTTCACCTGGTCTTCCTCATTACCTCAGTCCTGCTGGCGCTGTTCCTGGCGGTGTTCTCCTTTGATCAGTTTCAGCAAACCGGGGACAGATCTTCACTACTGTGGTCGATGGTGAGTGGGTTGACTGCCCTCCTCCTGGTGGTCTACGGTCGGTATTTCCTCCGTAAACTCAAGCATATCAGCTACCTATGACTCGTCGCATTGTTTTTGGCTGGGTTGTGACCAGTGGACTTCTGTCCCCTCGGGCTCTGGGATGTGCTGCCTGCTTTGGTGCCTCGGATTCCCCGATGGCCCACGGGATGAACTGGGGAATTGCGGTGCTCCTCGGCGTGATATCCACCGTGCTGGCCTTGGTCGCCTCCTTTTTTGTCTTTGTGATTCGTCGCGAAAAGAGCCTGCCCGAACAAGAATCCGTGGCTCCGGAACGCCCCGTTTGAACCCTCATTTTATCTTCCATGGACTCCTTAAAAACGTTGCTTCAGCTTCCTGATGTCGCTTCTGCCCACGGCGAAGGGCTGGATACCCTACTGCTCTACGTCCACCTCTTGATGGTGTCGCTGTTCGTGGGTTGGTTCTCGTACTTTGTTTACACGGTCTTCAAATTTCGGAAGTCCGTAAATCCCAAGGCGGACTATGTTGGGGCTCGCTCGCATTTTTCATCGTATGCCGAGGTTGCCGTGGCCGGAATCGAAGGGCTTTTGCTCCTCGGATTTGCCGTCCCGCTTTGGGCCAAGGCGGTGGACAAACTGCCGGATCCCAAGAAGACTCTGGATATCCAGATCATGGCGCAGCAGTTCCAATGGAACGCCCATTATAAAGGCGCCGACAACGCCTGGGGTAAGCAGGACATCAAGTTTGCCAATTCCGCCAATCCGTTCGGGATCGACGTCGCCGACGCGGCGGCCAAGGATGATTTTGCACTGCTTCGGGAACCGTTCCTCGTGCCGGTCAACAAGGACGTCATCTGCCGGATTTCGTCCATGGACGTCATCCATTGCTTCAAGGTTCCGCGCATGCGTGTCACCCAGGACGCGATCCCGGGCATGAGCATCCCGCTTCATTTCCGTCCGGTGAAGACGGGCGAATTCATGATCATCTGCGCCCAGCTTTGTGGAAACCTTCACTCGACCATGAAGGGAACGTTCAAGGTGGTGGAGCAGGCGGAATTTGATCAATGGTTCGCTGAGAAAACCAAGGCCGGCATGGCTGCGGCGGCCTCGGAGTAGATCGCCGGCCTCCTTTTTGGATCACGGGCCGCCCACGAGTTGAAGGCGGCCTTTTTGATTTCCAGGACTCATGACCCCATGGTGGAACAGATGGATTTGGGCTGCCCTGGTGGCCGGGGTCCTTGGCGTCATCGCCGTTTATCTGCGTGAGACGATGACGGTGGTACCGCTGCCGGTTCTTCATCCGGCGGCTTCATTTCAGCTCACCAATCAGCTGGGGGTGGTGGTGACCGATCGGGACATTCGGGGGTCCCTATCGGTGGTGAATGTGATTTTTTCCCGCTGTCCTACGCAATGCCACCTTCTTTCACGGCAGATGAGCCGCCTTCAGGACCGTCTTCCCGATTCCGTCCGTCTTGTTTCTTTGACGGCCGACCCGGATTATGACTCACCCACCGTTCTCAGCGTCTATGGCCGGAAATATAGGGCAGATCCCCGGCGCTGGTGGTTTTTGACCGGACCCAAGGCGGACCTTTACCAGTACGCGACCTCCGGACTTTTATTCACGGTGCTGGAGAATCCGGACCCAGCGCATGCCAAACTGGAGGATTTGTTCATTCACTCTGCTGATTTCGCCATTCTCGACCGGCAGGCCCGGCTGCGGGCGGTGG
>CAIPFS010000597.1 GCA_903864375.1 uncultured Verrucomicrobiota bacterium | reverse complement strand
TGCTGCAAGAACTGCAAGAAGGATTTCGACAAGGAACCCGACAAGTATGTGAAGAAGCTGGTGGAGGCTGAAAAAGCCGCCAAAGCCAAGGCAGCAAAGAAAACCACGTAGTGGCCCCGGAGGCGGCGATGGCGTCCTGCCATTGCCGCCCCGAACCCTTCCCCTCCTTTCCCTCCCTTCGATGACGCGACCGGTTCGAGCCCTCTTGTTCGTCAGCCTCTGGCTGATCGGGCAGGCCTGCGGCTGGAATCCATCGGTCGTCGTGGCTTCTCCCTCCAAATCCAGCTGCTGCCGTGAACGGTTGGTCCGTCCGGCCTGCACTGCGGTCTGTTGCCGGACTCCGGCTGACTCCAACGATTCCTCCGTCCCGCTGCCGTCGAACCCCTCAAAGGCCATCGACGAGGCGACCACCGGCACGATCGAACCGGTCCTGCTCTGGCTGCTGCCCGCAACCCATCCCGTCACGGGAATGGCCGGGCTTTCCCCGACCCGGTGCCTTCCTCCGCCGGAGTCGATTTATCTCCGACTTGAATCCCTGCTGATCTGACGGTTCCGCAAACCGTTCAGGAGGTGGTGTGTCCGGCGTGGACGCACCGCCGTGTGGCTGTCGTGTTTTCAGCCTCCGGACCCCGCTGGGGACCTCGACGCCTTCCCTAGGAATTGCATGGATTCACGTTATGTCCCCTGGTTCGTCTTGTTTTGATTCTTTGATTCGTCGGGCACCGGTGTCGGCCGGCCTGGTTGCCGGCTGCGCCCTCCTTCTGATGCCCCCGGTGGTGGGGGAATCGGTCACCAACGCCGTTCCGCTCAACCCTTCCGTTTTTGCCGATTATGCCGAGCAGGCGCGTCGGCATCATCCCGCCCTCCGGGCTGCCGGGGAGCGCCGGATTTCCGCAGAGGCTGCCCGGGCGGGGGTGCGCTCCGTGGCCGATCCGACCGTCAAGGCCAGCGTGATGGTGTCGTCGTCGCGGGGTCCCCGGGATTCCGAGGATGGCAATCTCGGTTACGGTGTGGAACAGCGGCTTCCCCTGATGGGAAAGGAACGTGCGGCGCGGAATCTGGCGACCGCAGACGCGGCGGGAGCGTCGGTGGCCGCGGAGATCCGATTCGAGGAGATTCGGCGGGACCTCATTCAGGCCCTGCTGCAACTGGCCCGGAGCGGGCAGGAGCTGGCCCTGACCCAGGAGGACAACGACTGGCATGCGGTCGAAGCCCGCACCTCGCGGGCCCGCTATGAGTCGGGGTCGGGTGAGTCGCTCGATGTCCTCCGATTTGAAAGTGAACACGCCCAACGACGGACGATGCTTCAGCGGGTGGAACAGGAATGGTTGGCGAGGCAGGCAGCGGCCAATCGGGCCCTGGGTCAACCCCCGGAGACCTCGTTGCCCCGATTCCGGCTTCCGGAATGGGTTGTTCCACCGGCTTATTCCGAGGCACTGGTCGCCCGGGCGGTGGAACACGCCCCCGCCATCCGGCTGGGCGAATCGGCCCGGCGCCGGGCGGAGCGACAGGTCGAGGTCGCCCGGAAATCGGCACGTCCGGACATCACGGTGGGCCTCGACTCGTCCCATTACAGCGGCGACGGCGGCTGGCGTCAGGGACTGGTGAGCCTGAGCTCCACCCTTCCGTGGTTCAATCGGGACCACTACCGACGGGATGTGGACCGCGACCAGGCCACGGTCCGGGCGGTTGCATCCGATCTCGATGATTCGCGACTGGCGGTCCAGACCGAG
>CAIPFS010000596.1 GCA_903864375.1 uncultured Verrucomicrobiota bacterium | reverse complement strand
CACTGAGAACGATATTGTCGGCGGAGTAATAGTTCTTGAGTTCGTCGTCTGCGTTGATGCGGTCAATGACCCCCTGCGTGATGGAATGAAAAAGTTGTCCCGTATCCACCACTACAAACGCCACGCGTTTGTCGCCGGGCTGGCGTCCGGCCACGATAAAGGCGCGTGCCCATTGGCGGTCGTGAAGGCCAGCCGATTTCTGGGCTGACTCGGCGTACCCCATCATGCCTCCGTCGGCGGCAGGACCGGTCACATCGTGCATTCCACGCCCCACGAGATAGGGGTACAGACCGACGTTGGATCCATCGAGGAAATAGTCATCGATGTTCCTGTGACCTGTTTTCGGGGAAACCTGGGCGGCATCCTTCGGATTCAAGGCATCCAGTGGAGGATGGGTCCGCTCATACAGGTCATCGATCCCGTCATTGTCGATATCACCAGGATTGTCGTTGCTGACCCGCAAAACCCGGTAGTATCCGGCTGCCGATGGAGGGTTCGGATCCTCGAGACCACCGGCTCGGGATGTACCCGGTTCCAGCGCAACCGGGGTCGGTACCCCCGTCCGCAGGTCCATCCGTTCAAGGACATGGTAATACTCGGGAGCGGACTCATAATTCACGATGACCCGGCCATCAGCACGCGTCACATCCGTGATCCGAAAGCCTTGTGCTAAGGAGGTGCCAATCCCAACGAAAATGACCAGCACCCAAAGAACCATGGCCCGGCAGGCCTTCGTCCCGAACAGCGCGTGCTTCAGGTTGCGTCCGCCTCTCGGGTTCCTGACACCGAAGAAATCCAAAACCGCCATACTTTGCATTCACCCGAACCCGAGAATATTTGGCAAGCATTTTCCATTGGCATCGGGATGAACCGAATCCGGGAAGCTCTTCCGCGTTCGCAGCAGGTCCTCTATCCGGGTAAAGCCTACGGTCGCGGATTTTGCTCCTCCGATCCAATTCAGGATCCGTCTTCTTATTGGCTTCCACCAACATCACGGATTTCGTGTTGACACTCCTGGCCCGTTTCGTCTTGTTTCCTGGTAAATCTGTACTCCTTGATCATCGGCAAAATGGACCGGATATGAACTATCGATGTGCAGGTCACTACCCTCGAGGAACTTCCATCGATAGCCACAGAAATGCCTGTCGATATCTGGTCGGATTTACCTTGATTGAGCTTCTGGTGGTCGTGGCGATCATCGCGTTGCTGGCGTCCATGCTGCTGCCGGCCCTGGCCAGAGCCCGGGAGCGTGGACGACGAACGGTCTGCGCATCCAACCTCCACCAGTTCGGTGTGGCTGCAGCACTCTACGCAACAGATTTCAACGGGGCCGTGCTGCAAACCGTGTCTTCTTCGGGAGTCTTTCGGCAGCCCTCGGTCGTCAATGTGTTCAGCAACATTCGACCCGACATAACGGACCAGATCTGCTTTCAGCTCCTGGCGCCCTACACGGCAGGAATCACCGTAAAACCGGATAGTTACGCGTCCCTTACGGTTTCGGGAATTTTCTGGTGTCCAAGCTCCCCTCCTCACACAAGCGATTCTGTCCGGGATCAAGCCGCAACCTGGGGCTTTGTATCGATTGGTTATAGTTACTACGGCCGGGCCGATATCTTTGACCCTTCGATGGTGAATCGGTCGGCTGAATTAACCGAAAAAGAACTGCTTTCGGACCGTCTTTTGATGTCCGACACCCTTTTTCACTGGGGGGGTGATCAACAATATTATTTCAATCACACGCCTTCCCAGCAGGGACATGCGGACCTGAACACATTTCCGGGGCTGAACCAATTGTTTGGAGACGGACGGGTCGCGTGGAAGCGAAGGCAGCAGTTCGACCTGGCCAACACCTTCCCCACCAGCTCCAAGGTGGGCTGGGTTGCCGGGTACGGCACGGACATCTCCTTTTACTGAGCCGTACACAAGCCGTCGAAACCCGGTTATCTGGGGCGTGGCTTCCACTCCTGTCACGGTGGAAGATGGCCCACCCTGTCGAGGCGTTGGCGATTCTATTTGCCCCGTCCGCCTGCGGAAGCGGCCAATTGCGCCCGCTCGGTGAAGCACTTTGCGAGGGCCGCGTCCGACCTGCGAAACTCATCGACCTCCGTCTGAAAGGCCTCACCTTTCTGCAGATTGGAAAAGCGCAGTCTCCGATCCACCCCATCGACGTTCCATTGGCCCCAGCTTGTCCCAAGCGTCGCAAGGATGCCCCGCGCCCGCCGGGCATAATCGTCCATGGCATCGGCAAGGCGTTGGTCGGCCGCCGCTTCGGCGGACGTCGACGATGCCATGGTTTCAGCCCAGTCACCATCCAGTCCTTCCATCCTCCATTGCTCCCGCCGCCACGCGGGCGTGGCGCGATGAATCTCCGCGTTGGAAATCAGTACCGCACAGGCAACGTCCGCCCGGGTATGGCGGACATCAAAATCGTGGGCCGTCATCCCGGGTACCAAGTTCAAGGCGGTCGACGTCTCCACCAGTGCTTCCTGGGTTGCCCGGGCGAGTTCGCGGGATTTCACCACGATGATGCGCAATGCCCGAAACATGGCAAACATCCGCGCGCCGTCGGGGGACAGGTACCCCGCTATCCTGCCCCCCAAGTCCTCGAATTCGTGCAGCAGTCGTCGATACTCCACCATGTCTTTTGTTGCCAGCTCCAGCGAGGACACGCCGCCGAACCGGTTGGTCACCGTCGCCCGCGTCTCAATGAGTCGGGTGAAGTCCCTGACGCAGGTGATGGTGCGCTCGGACAAGGCAGACGCCTCGGGAGCCGAAGGTGAAGATGCCAACGTCAGGGAGACCAACTCCAACAGATCGTCCGCAGCACCGGGCCTTGTCGCGCCGGCCTTCAATTGCCCGCGGAACCAGTCGGCGGGGGCGTCCACCCATCCTGCCTGCTGAAGGGCTGTAATGGCGTTCAACGCTTTTTGAGCCCGTTCCCGGTATGGGGCGACTCCTGGCAAATCACCGAAATCCAATGCCGCCTCACTTGCCTGCAACGCCTGCATCCGTCGGATCTGCAAATTCGCGCGGTTGGACCGGACGGTCTGCATCAGGACAACGTCCTCGGGGCGCATTCGGAT
>CAIPFS010000595.1 GCA_903864375.1 uncultured Verrucomicrobiota bacterium | reverse complement strand
TTTGGATTCGCCTCGATGGCCCGATTATAGGCGGCCACTGCGTCGTCGTAGGCCCCCTGTAAATTGTAGTTGTAGGCGGCAACAAAGTTGGCCTCCCGACGTTCATCGGGATTCGTGCGGTGCCAAAGCTCGCAGCCGGATAGCAGTAGGAGCATCGCAAGCCCTGCAGCCGCGATTCCGGCCCGGGACAGCCGCCGGAAAGTTCGAAGCATGGACGTCAGGCTAGAGAAATACCGTCCAACGTCAACGCGGCGGAGTCGCCGAAGGCGCGTTGGTCTTGGGAACGCCAAAATCCGAGGGTAAACCCAGTTTGGTCCTCAAAACCTGCTGAAACTCCGGATTAAAATCGGCCGCCGGCGCGAGGATATCGAGAAGAACCGTTCGCTTGATTTCGGACATTTCCGGCAGAGCCACCCGGGTCACCGTTCCCGGTAGCGAGGTGCGTTCCCGGTAATTTGCATAGATCCGCTGGGCAATCCGATCGAGCCCGACGGATTGGTCATCGTCGTCGAGAGCCAGGTAGTAAAAGGACTGGGTGATAAAACCCTGCAGCAAGGCCGTCACCCGATCTCTCGAGGTTTCATTCACGTCCTCCGACACCTTGCTCAAGGCAAAATCTTCCATGGTTGAATCCGCGGGGATTCCCGTTTGAGGTCCGATCCCATACTGGGTGCGGATATAGTTGAACCATTGGCGGGCCTCCTTTTCCCGATTGTTGGCATAGAGAAAGTAGACGGCATCCTTGAGAAAGTTGCGATGGGCCCGGCCAAAATGGTCGGCATTGTCCGGTTCGGCGGCAATGGCCTCCTCATAGGCTCGTGAGACCTTGGCCACCACGTCGAGATTGGGAGCAAGCTCGATCCGTTTGGCGAACCGATTGGTGATGACCCGCCCATGATGGAAGGTCGCCAGCATCGGTTGAAAGATTTCCCGGCGCAGCGGCACCTGATCCTGGGCGGGTGAGAACTTGATTCCCAGGGTCGCCCAGTAAATGACATGGGCTTCTGGCAACCGCCAGTCCAGGGGGCCATAACGTTCATCCACCCCCAGCATCCAGTCCGGCTCCAATTTATACTGCTGACGCAGCCGCCGAAGACGATCGATCCCCGCTGGAGTCGACGGCTGTTTCAACTCACCCGCGTTCAGACGTCCACCGGGAATGACTTCGTCCATCATGGCCGCCCAGCGCGTCTTATAGAGCCAGTGGGCATCATCCAGGTTGGCCCCCATCTTGTGCTGGAAAAGCCATCCCAGCTCCCGGTACATCAGCACCTGATTGGGATTGTACCGAAGGCCCTCGTCACGGATGAGTTCAATACCCCTTTGAACCCAGCGCCAGCGCTCCTCCGGTTCGGGAAACTTGACGGAAATATTGTAGGCCATGTTCCAGGCCTGATTGACCCAAACCTGGGTCATGTGTGGCTGAAGTTTGGTGATCCAGTCGGCCAGCTGCACCGCCTCAAAATACTTTCCGTCCTCCTGTAATTCAGTGGTCCGAATCCAGAGCGCATTCGCAATCAACCCCCGGAATCCCCCCAGAGCCACCGTGGTAAACGCCAGGATGGGCGGCGCGTTGCTGATGACCGCCGTTCGAGTGAGTCCCAGGGATTCCCGCGAAAGATTCAACCGGGACTGGATCAGCCCGGATGAAACCAGCGCCCCCGCCAGGAGGATTCCCCAAACAATGCGTATTCCCTTCATGGTCGGAGTTCGCTATTGCGGTGCCGCCAGCTCCCGACGGGTAAAGACCCAAATCCCCAGCGCAGCAAAGAGTCCGCCCCCCACGCCAACGATTTCCAAGGCAGCCAGACTCACCCGAGCCCAGGACAGATTGCGCCCCGTGCTGAGAGCGTCAATGGGATCGACCCCTGTCAACCGGTCGAGACACCATTTAATCGCCCCGTAGACCTTCACGGAAGCCTGGTTCAACAGGGTCGGCTGGGTCACAGTGCCTGTCTCGCTGCTGACCCCCACGACCCCTCCCTGTTCAATGACCTGTTTGATGGTCCCTCCGGACAGCCCGACCAACAGGACCGAACAGGCAATGAAGGTCGCCACGTTGAATTGAAGCTTGGACGCCGCGCAAAGGCCAATGGCCGCCAGAAGTCCGAGCCAGAAGGCAATGACCAGCAATCCCCTTCCGAAATTGAGGGGAAATGTGCTCGCCGGAAACAGAACCTCCAATCCGTCCTGCAATCCGAATAATACCGGTCGGTCCCCCAGATTGACACAGTCGATGGTCAGGGTCCCGTTGGTGCCGATATGATTGGGTTCAATCGGGAAGGTGGTGAAGGATTCGGCACCGAAACTGTTACGGAACCGCTGACGA
This sequence comes from uncultured Verrucomicrobiota bacterium, assembly GCA_903864375.1. Lineage (GTDB taxonomy): Bacteria > Verrucomicrobiota > Verrucomicrobiia > Limisphaerales > UBA9464 > CAILNN01. The sequence continues at coordinate 468 of CAIPFS010000595.1, read as the reverse complement.
CGGTGCCCCTCAGTTGGCCCAATCTCCCAGCCAAATTCAAAAGTTGCCCCTGTCCCGGCGTATTCCGGGCTGTAAATCTTGGTGCGAAGATACAAGGGAATGTCTTTCAGCGACTCGGCCGCCCCTGCGCCCAGCGGAACAACCCAGCGCCGTACATCCCCGGGACGAAGATAGGTCACGGCGGCGAGCAGTTCTTCACGAATCTGTTTGCGAACAAAATCATGGTCCAGCGATTGAATGGATTCCCGTTTGATCCGCTCCTGATAGCGTTTTTCAACCTCTGCTTCCACATTCGGAGCCGGCTCCTGAGCTGAATTCCTGGCCACAAGAACCACAGCCCGGAGTCGTGATTGTTCCCCGGGATCGAGAGACCTGGCCTTGTATTCCAAGAGGAGGAGAACCGCTGTCCCGGCCACCGCGAGAAGGACCAGGTTGAGAGCCATGATGCCCAGCCATTTCCCCATCCAG
>CAIPFS010000594.1 GCA_903864375.1 uncultured Verrucomicrobiota bacterium | reverse complement strand
TTATGCCACGTCAGCACCTTTCCCAACGGCGAGACGTGCGTCAAAATCGAGGAGAATGTCCGGGGTGAGGATGTTTACATCATCCAATCGACCTGTCCTCCCACCAACCATCACTTGATGGAGCTCTTCATCATGATGGACGCCGTCCGCAGGGCGAGCGCGGCCCGAATTACTCCGGTGTTGCCCTACTACGGCTACGCCCGGCAGGACCGAAAAGACCAGCCCCGGGTGCCGATTACCGCCAAATTGGTGGCCAATCTCCTCGTGTCGGCCGGGGCCAATCGGATTTTGACGATGGATCTGCACGCCCAGCAGATTCAGGGCTTTTTCGATATTCCGGTGGATCACCTGTATGCCGCACCGGTCATTTATGAGTACCTCCACCGCAAGGGCCTCGACAATCTGGTCGTGGTCAGCCCGGATGTCGGGGGAATCAAGATGGCGTACGCCTATGCCCAGCAACTGGATGCGGAACTCGCCATTGTGGCCAAACGCCGCAAGAGCCCGACCGAAACCGAGGCCACGGCCGTCATTGGTGACATTGCCGGAAAAAACGTCCTCCTGGTCGACGACCTCACTGAGACGGCCGGAACCCTCACAAGTGCCGCGGCATTATTGAAGGCCCGGGGTGCCCATTCCATCATCGCCTGCGTCTCACACGCCCTGATCAGCGATCTGGGAATCAAAAGAATTCGGAACTCTTGCATTGACGAAATCATCACGACCGATACTGTCCGCCGCTCTGCGATAGAAGGAGTGAACATAACCACACTCTCGGTCGCCGGTCTGTTGGGGGAAGCGATCAAGCGCATTCACGCCAACAGTTCGGTTACCTCGCTGTTTGAGTTCAAGGGCGGGCGAACCAGTTAACGTTCTGGACGCCGGCTGATACAACCAACATGAAATCATTGGGACTTAACGCGCATCCGCGCTCGCTTTCACGCCGCAAAGGCTCCCGCCGCCTTCGCACCTCCGGACGCATTCCGGCGGTGATTTACGGCAAGCATCATGCCCCTCAGAATCTCGAGGTCGACACCGAGGAGTTTGATGAACTGGTGCACAAGGCTCACACGGAAATCATTCTGGTGGACCTGACCGTCCAGAACGATCCCGTCCCCAACCGTCTCGCCCTGGTTCAGGACGTGCAGCACAATCCCCTGACGGGAGACGTTCTGCACATCGATTTCCATGAAGTGAAGCCGGACGAGACTGTTACCATTGAGGTTCCGGTTGAATCCAAGGGTGATCCGGAAGGCGTCAAGTCCGGGGGCGGCACCCTGGAGCACGTTCGCTTCAAGCTGCGGGTCCGATCCCTTCCCAAAAACCTTCCCGACCAGATTCTGGTCGACGTCAGCCACTTGAAGGTCAACGAGACCTTGCACATTGGCGACATCCAGGCTCCTGAAGGAGTGGAATTGCTCGGCGACCGGAAGATTCCCGTGTTTGCCGTTGCCGCTCCGCTCACGGCTGAAGCCGAGGCTGCCGCAGCCACTCCTGCCGACGGGAAACAACCCGAAATGATCAAGGAGAAGAAGGAAGATGGCACTGCGGGCAAGACCGACGCCAAGGCGGCGGACAAGAAGCCGGCAGACAAGAAGAAGTAACCGCCTCCACCCGGACCTCCGGGTGGGGTTTGATTTCAAAACTCACCCGACGGCCATGAGGTTGATCGTGGGGCTGGGAAATCCCGGTAAAGAATATCGGGATACCCGACACAACGCCGGGTTCATGTTGGTCAACCGCCTGGCGGAACGATGGCGGGCTCCGTGGCGACTCGAGGCAAAATTCCAGGGCGAAATTGCCGAGGGGCGGCGGGTGGCGGATCGGTTGATCTTCTGCAAGCCAGCCACTTACATGAATGCGAGTGGAGAATCGCTGGCCCGGGTCTCTGGCTTTTACCAGGTGGACGCCTCCCGGATTCTGGTGGTGGTGGACGACGCGGATTTGCCTTTGGGAACCATCCGCTTGCGGGGCGAGGGCAGCGCGGGTGGCCACCATGGTCTGGAGTCCATTGAACGTCATCTGGGAACGCGGGGGTATGCGCGACTGAAGCTGGGAATAGCCCGTCCAACCAGCGGCGGACGTGACATTGCCAACCATGTCTTGGGAAAATTTAGTGACGAAGAGCTTCCTTTGTGGGAGAAATCGCTCTCCCGGGCGGAGGCTCAAGTCGAGTGCTGGCTGGGCGATGGGCTCGCCAAAGCCATGAGTTTATACAACGGAAAGGTGGAGTGAGGCCGGATGGATATCGGGCCAGGCTCCGCATCGGACAATTGACAGAAAGGAACACGCAGTGAAACGCTACGAAGGATTATTCATCCTCGACTTGACCAACAAAGAGGAAGGGCTGAACGACGCCGTCGACAAAGTGAAGGCCACGATCACCGCCGCCGGCGGGAAGGTGGACGTCGTCCAGAAGATGGAAAAGAAGGCTTTTGCCCGGGTACCCGACAAGCGGGTTTCCTCGGGGCATTACGTCAACATCATTTTCGACGCAGAACCCGCAGCCATTTCCGTCCTGCGCGGTAAATTCAATCTGGTGGAGGAAGTGTACCGGGTGCTCTTTACCGATGCTCCGGCCATTCCCGCACCCATCCCGACCTGACCTGCCGCACGAACTGCTGCCCCACAAAATGATTTGGGAGGCGTCCCCGCTCGGGAACGACTCCTGAATTCTTCACCCCTCGCTCCAACCCTCAACACCTCATCCCATGCGCGGCTTTAACAAGGTTATCATCGCCGGAAATCTGACGGCGGATCCCGAGCTTAAGTACACGCCGAAGGGAACGGCCATCGCCCGTCTCCGGCTGGCGGTGAACCGTTCTTACAAAACGGATACGGGGGAGTCACGTGAAGAGGTCACCTTTGTCGACGTCGACGCCTGGGGGCAGCAGGGAGAAACCATTTCCCAGTTCCTCCGGAAGGGTCGCCCCATCCTGGTGGAGGGTCGCCTCAAGATGGATACCTGGGATGACAAGGCCACCGGCCAGAAACGGAGCAAGCTGGGGGTGGTCCTCGAAAGTTTTACTTTCATTGATTCTCGTGGTCAGGAAGGTGCCGGAAGTGGAGGGGCACCCACCGCGCCGCCGACTCGCACCCGTCAACCGGCAGGAGCTCCCCCGTCGGCATCGACCAGTTCCGCTTCCGATTCGGACGGTGCTCCTCCGGTGGAGGAGGACGATGTACCGTTCTGAGTGGTTTGGGGGCTTGTTGGATTTAAACGCAAAAATTTTCCGTCCGTATGTCAAAAACTGAAGTTATTCTCGTCAAGAACGTTGTGGGGTTGGGGGCCGAGACCGATCAGGTCAAGGTTTCCGCTGGTTATGCCCGCAATTACCTCATCCCCGAAGGCCTGGCCATTCCGTTGACCGGCGCCAATAAGCGCCGATTGGAGGTTCTCCGCCAACGTCGCGCTGAGCGCGAGGTGCATGAACTCAACTCGATGTCCGAATTGGGCAAGAGCCTCTCGAAGGTCACCCTGACCATCAGCGTCAAGACCGGTGAAGACGGCAAAATGTTCGGATCCGTCACCTCGGGAACCGTGGCTGACGCATTGAAGACCCAATTGGAGGTCCTTCTGGACAAAAAGAAGATTCACATCGAGAAGCCCATTCACGCATTGGGTGAGCACGAGGTGGAGCTTCGCCTCCATTCCGAAGTCAAGGTCGGCCTCAAGCTGATCATCAAGAGCACGACTCCGCTTCCAGAGGTGGCACCGATTGAACGCAAAGACACTGTCCGTTCTGAAAAACGGGGCAAGCGGTCGGATGAGGTTCAGGAGGAGGCCCCGGCAACCAAAAAGTCCGAAGAGGCTCGCAAGCCAAAATCCGCGGTCCGGAAGTAACGGGCGATCATTACCATCGGGAGTGATCCCGAGCGGTTGGCCTTTACAATTTTTAATTGGGTTCGAAGACCTTCTTCGGACCTAATTCTCCGGTGCATCTCCGGAAACTGACCATCATTGGCGTGGGCTTGCTGGGTGGGTCGCTGGGTTTGGCGGTCCGCGAGCGGCGACTGGCCCGGCAGGTTTGTGGCGTGGTGCGGCGTCCGGAGGCCGTCGCCGAATGTGAGCGCCTTGGAGTGGTGGACACCGCCACCACCAATATTGCTCTGGGCGTTGGCGATGCCGATCTCGTGATCTTGTGCTGTCCCCTGGGGCAGATGGGGGACCTGACCCGCCAGATGCTACCCTTTTTGTCCCCGGACGCGGTGGTCACGGACGTGGGAAGTGTCAAGGGCACCGTGGTCCGGCAATTGGAGCCCATGGCTCAATCGGTGGGGGCTCGATTTGTCGGCAGTCATCCCATGGCGGGCTCTGAAAAGACGGGACCGGGAGCCGCCCGCGCCGACCTCTTTCAAGGCACAGTCTGTGTCCTGACACCCACAGCCCAATCGGACTCGGAAGCCCTCCAGTTGGTGGGTGAATTCTGGACCGCAGTGGGGTCCCGGTTGGTGTCACTTTCTCCAACCCAGCATGACGACCTGGTCAGTCGTTCGAGCCATTTGCCGCATGTGGTGGCTGCCGCCCTCGCCAATTATGTCCTGAGTCCTGCCCATCCGCCCGAGCAGTCGGTGCTCTGTGCCTCGGGTTTCCGGGATACGACCCGAGTGGCGGGTGGATCACCGGAACTCTGGCGGGATATCGCGCTGGCCAACCGGCATCATCTGAGCCGGGTGTTGGGAGTTTATCTTGAGGATTTGGCCGAGTTTCGGCATGCCTTGGATTCCGGAGATGCGGCCGGCGTCGAGGAGTTCTTTGTTCAGGCGTGGCGACGACGCGAGGCTTGGGGGCGCCAATCGGGTCCAGTGGGTGCCCGCCCGGGGATCGACAAGGTCCGGGGATCGGAATCGACAACGGACTGAAGAGGCTTGGGGGACCTTGGAGGAACGGATTGCGCTTTTTGACCTCTGCAGGCAAGCTGACTCGTCGTTTCTGACTACCTCCTCGTGGCCCTTCCGTCCCTTATCGAAATCGAGCCGCTCACCGGTCCGGTGAAGGCCCGGCTGACCATTCCCGGCTCCAAGAGCATTACCAACCGTGCGTTGATACTGGCGGCGCTGTCGTCCGGAACCACCGTCCTCCGGGGAGCGCTCTGGAGCGAGGACACCCAGGCGATGACCGAGGCGCTGAAGCAATTGGGATTTGTCGTTGAAGTGCGTTTCGAGGAATCGGAATCAGCCAACCGGACGATTCGGGTGGAGGGACTGGGAGGTAAAATTCCTCGGTCCGGGACGGCTTCCGCCCCGCTGGAACTGGCCGTCGCCAATGCGGGCACGGCGGCTCGATTCCTTGCGGCCTTCGTCTGCCTGGGTAACGGCCACTACCGTTTGAGTGGTGTTCCCCGGATGCACGAACGGCCACAGGCCGCGCTGTTGGATGCGTTGCGGCAATTGGGGTACGAAGTCACCAGCTCCAACAATCGTCTGCCAGCCACGATTCATGGGACCGGTCCGGCTCCGGGACGGCGGACGCGGGTCCGAATCGATGAGAGCTCCCAGTTCGCGTCGGCGCTGCTCCTGGTGGCCCGGACGGCCGGATGGGAGGTTGAAGTGGAAGGGGGAGGGGATGCGGATGAAGCGCCGTACGTCGCCATGACCGAACGGTTGGTGGAAAATTTTCCCGTAGGTGGCGGGGAATTCTTCATTGAACCCGATGCGTCGAGTGCATCGTATTTTTGGGCGGCGGGATGGCTTTGCAACGAAGGGCGGCATGCGCAATCGATTCAGATTGCCCGCTGGCCGGATTCGGATTGGCAGGTCGACGCGCGGTTTCCTCGATTTCTGCCCCTGCCTCCGGTGGTCTCCCGCGAGGTGGATTTGGGTGACAGCATCCTGACCGCCATGATCGTCGCTGCGGAACATGGGAATCCGCATCCTGTAGAATTCACGGACCTCGGACGACTGCGCGTGCAGGAATGCGAGCGGGTGATGGCGATGAGGACGGAGTTGTCCCGCTGCGGTGCACGCGTCCTGGAGCAAGGGGACACCCTGCGGATCGTTCCGGGACCTCTCCATGGCGCGCGCATGGATACCTACCACGACCATCGGATGGCCATGTGTTGGGCCACCCTGTCCCTGAAGGTGGCCGGGATTCAAATTCACGACCCGGCGTGTGTGCGAAAGACCTTCCCCAATTTCTTTCAGAAATTTGCCGCACCGCCTCCCCATGGGTTGGGGGTGAAACTTTGGGAATGTGATTCCACCACGGGCGCCCGATTGCGCCGATTGACAGAAGACTTCGACCTTTTCGCCACGTGAAACCGTCTTCCATCCCACCCGCCTCCGGTAGTGCGCACACGGGAACTCCCCATCCCTTGAGTTTGCCCGAAGTCATTGCAGTTGACGGTCCCAGCGCCTCGGGGAAGGGCACGTTATCCCGGCTTCTGGCCAGAGAACTGGGGTACACCTATGTGGATTCCGGTGCGATGTACCGGACGCTGGCCTGGTACTGTCTCCAGCAACAGGTGGCGATACCTGGGACACCGGCCGAGCTCAACCCGCTGACCGCCAAACCGATCCTCGCGGCTCTCAGGCGATGGAAGGCGGAATTGCGGGTGGTGGAGGGTGCGCTCTGGCTCCATGTGGGTGGTTATTTCCCCAAGACCGAAATCCGAACCGATGCCGTGGAAAAAGCGGTTCCCATCATTGCCCAAATCGGGAAGGTCCGCGATTGGATGGTGGCCCGCCAGCGGGATTGTCTCAAATTTGGCCCCCTGGTCATGGA
>CAIPFS010000593.1 GCA_903864375.1 uncultured Verrucomicrobiota bacterium | reverse complement strand
CGAGCAACGTGGCGGTCGAAAGGACATAGGCGAAGGCAATCATCGGTGCTGCAATGACTACGGACCGACCCACGTCGTTTTCCGGCTTGCGGCATTCCTCGGAAAACACGGCGCAATTGTCCAATCCACTCAACGCGCTGACCGCCATCTTGGAAAAGACGCCGAGGGTGGCGACCGAGAAACCCGGCAAGGTCCAGGATACCGCACCCGGCGTGGCAAATTTTCCCGCCAGGATCGCTTTGGCCAGTAAGATCAGCATCACCAAGGCAAGGACGCCCCACAAGGCGGCGGAGGAATCGCCAATCCACTTCAACAGTCTCAAGCCGCGCACGTTGACCCACCACGCCACCGCGCTGAATCCAAATGTCAGCCCAAGCGCACACCACGCATTGGTTTCAAGCCACTTACCCGACGGCCCCGCCGCCATGGCAAAACCGCTGGCCAGCGTGGACCCGATGCTTCCAAACGCACCTACGACGTAGACGGCAACGCACCAGGCCGCCAGGAATCCGGCAAACGGCGACAACCCCGTTTTGGCCCATTGATAAACGCCGCCCTCAAACGGCAGCATCCGGCTCAAGCGCATCACCACGGCCGCCAGCGGAAGATAGAACGCAGCAATGGCCAGGAGCCAAAGCACCAACTGACTCGCCCCCTGTTTCGCAGCAAAGCCAGCCCAGCTCATCCCAAACACGAGCACAACCTGCATCGTGATCAGGTCGGACAGTTTCAATTCACGTCGGAGTCCATGCTGGGATTGGCTCATGAGGATGTCTTGGAAAGGGTCCGGTGCGACGGCGGGTGTCTAAAACAGCCGGCAGCATCACTCTTCAAACAGCACCCGAAATACCATCCGTGGGCGATGATATTTATTGACGGATCACACACCCCTCATCCCCACCGCCTGCGGAAAAAGGTTTATTTCGACCCAAGGGCGCTCGCCATGGTGAAGATCGGAAGCAACAAACCGAGGGCGAGGAAACCAATGGCGGCAGCCACTAGGCAGAGAATGACCGGCTCAATCAAACGGACCGCCTGGTCGACCTGTCGATTGGTCCGGCGTTCCACAGTGTCGGCAATCTGAACCAGAACCTTGTCCAGATTGTTGGACTCCTCGGCCACGGCAAGCATCGCCAGAATTTGCTCGGGGATATAGTCACTCCGGCTCAGCGGCTCCGACAGTCGCTTGCCATCCCGGACAGCCTCCGCGGCTTCGCCCACCAACTTGGACAGAATATTCGAACCGGTGGCATCCTTGCTGATCTTGAGCGCGTGCAGCAATGGGACCCCGTTGGCCAGCATGGTTCCCAAAATCCGACAGAAGCGGGTGATGGCGAGCAACCGCAGGGCACTGCCGACGACGGGAATCCGCAATTGCCACCGTTCCAACCGGTGTTTCATCGTCTGGCTCTTGAGATTGAACCAGAGCAGCACGCCGGCTCCGCCCATTCCCAGAAGGACGAGGTACCAATAACTGCGGACCACATGGCTGGCACCAAAGAGAATCTTCGATGGCAAAGGTTGCTTTGCTCCGGCCAATAGTGGTTCGAACTTGGGAACAAAAAACATCAGGGCCGCCACCATGACCGCAGTGCCCAGGCCAGCCAGAAGAGCCGGATAGATCAGCGCCCCCATCACCTTGCTCCGAAGCTCCTCAAACCGCTCGATAAACCCGGAAAGTCCTCGCAACACTTCCTCGAGAAAAGCCGCACGCTCACCTGCCTGAATCATCGCCGCATGCAGGGGTGGAAACACATCAGGATATTGTCGGACGGTCTCCGTGAGAGAACGGCCATCCGCCACCGATGCGCGGATTTCCTTGAGAAGGTCCTTGAGCGCCGGCGACGGCGTCGACTTGACCAGCGAATCCATCGCCCGCAGAAGTGGAACTCCAGAGCCGATCAAATCTGCCAGCTGACTGTACAAAGTTCCAAGCTCGCTGGAGCGAATCCGCCGTCGCTTCGGCTTCCCGCCGGATTCCCCATGCCGACTTCGGACCGAAACAGGAAAAAGGCGCTTCTCTTCCAACGACCGCAGGACAGCGGCCTCACTTTCAGCCTCAATGGTGCCGTTGGTGCGAACCCCGGCGGCAGTCATCGCGGTATAGAGGAACTGAGGCATGGCCTTCGTCCTCCAAGGAACCAGATTTCGAAACGATTGAACAGAGGGATTCGCCCGCCAGGGATGGTATTACAAGTGCCTGGAACCACCTCAGAATTTAAATTTTAAGCGACCGTACCAACCTCAACGAAGGGTCACCGCCTCCACCCTCAAATCCCTCAACCCGAAGAGGGGAGAGTCCTGAAGGAACCTGAACCTCCTGGCCCCGTCCTTGCGTTTTGGACCAAAGCGCTGGCGATGGTCCTCAAAGACCTGATTGACCCATCCCCGACTCCCAATCACCGCTCCATCCGTAAAGTACCT
>CAIPFS010000592.1 GCA_903864375.1 uncultured Verrucomicrobiota bacterium | reverse complement strand
GCTGCGAGCCGCTCATAGTAGCGAGTAGGGGAACAGTCCAGAAGGGCGCGGATCCGCAGGCTCTTGGGCCCGGACTCCTTCCACCAACTCCGCTCGAAGTCCAGCAGAGCCCGGTCACGGGCCGAGAGCTGGCCGTCGGGTGCGGGATCGACCGGGTCCATGGAAACCCGATTCTGGTTCCCCCCGGCCCGCGAAACGCGGATTTCGGAACGCGAGGTCGCGACGAGGATCTGGAGCCGGGTGTCGGAATCGAACCGACGACCGCTCGATTACAAGTCGAGTGCTCTACCGGCTGAGCTAACCCGGCGGGGTCGCCCCAGGCTAGGCGTCGGAGCTGCCGGACGCACCACCCCGTTGGCGCACGACCTCGAAGCAGGCCACGGCCGCGGCGGTCGCCACGTTGAGCGAATCGAGAGGACCGGGCATCGGGATCGCGACCAGCAGGTCGCACCGCTCACGCGTGAGGCGGGCCAGCCCCCGACCCTCGGCACCGAGCACCAGCATCACGGGACGATCGGCGACCGGGAGGTCAAACACGTCGGCGGTGCCGTCGGCGTCGAGCCCGACCGTCCAGACCCCGGCCCGCGCCGCGCGCTCGAGCGCGGCAGGGATACCTGCGACCGGTGCGACCGGAACGTGCTCCACCGCACCCGCGGCGGCCTTGACGGCGGTCGGGGTCAGCAGCGCGGACCGGTGTCGGGGCAGGATCACCCCGGTCGCGCCCATGGCTCTGGCTGCCGAACCGCGACTGCTGATTGCTGATGAACCGACCACGGCCCTCGACGTGACCATTCAGGCGCAGATCCTGGAGTTGTTGGTGGAGCTCAAGCAGCGCCTTAAAATGGCCATGTTGCTGATCACCCATAATCTGGGGATTGCCCGTTCGGTTGCGGATCGTGTGTCCGTGATGTATGCCGGTCAATTGGTTGAAAGCGCGCCGGCATCCCGGTTGATCCACTCCCCCCACCACCCGTATACCCGGGCGCTGATACGCAGTGTTCCCGAGTTGGGGCACGCCGGTTCACGCCTGGAGGGTATTCCCGGTACTGTCCCGGGACTGGGGCGATGGCCGACCGGTTGCCGCTTTGCACCCCGCTGCTCCCAGGTGCGCGCCGACTGTTCCACCCGGGATCCCGAGTGGTTGAAGATCGCTGCCGACGAGGGGGTCCGATGCCCGTACACTTCTGCGTCAGTCCCTGGCTCATGATCCCTCTCCTGGAAGTTGACGCATTGCAGGTTGTTTATCCCGGCCCCCGCGATCTTTGGGGACGCTCACGGAATACGGTGAACGCAGTCAATGGGGTCTCATTGACGGTGGCTCCGGGCGAGGCCCTGGGCTTGGTAGGGGAAAGCGGTTGTGGCAAGACAACGCTGGGTCGGGCCATCCTCCGATTGGTGGAGGCGTCGTCCGGGCGGGTCCTGTTTCAGGGGGAGGATTGGCTTCAATTGTCTCCATCGGAACTGCGCGGACGTCGCCGTCATGCCCAGATGATTTTTCAAGATCCCAACAGCTCGCTGAACCCGCGTCTGACCGTGGGGGCCAGTCTGGGTGAGGCTCTGGAGATTCATCACCTTGCCAACGGACGTGCCGGACGACTTGCCCGCATTCGGGAGTTGCTCGCCTGGGTTGGACTTCCTGAGGGTTCTGAAAAGCGTTATCCCCACGAATTCAGCGGGGGACAACGCCAGCGGATTGGCATTGCCCGCGCCCTGGCCGTCGAACCGAAGTTGATTGTTTGCGACGAACCGGTCAGCGCCCTGGACGTAAGCGTTCAGGCCCAGATCGTGAACCTGTTGCAGGAGTTGCAGGGGGCCCGTCGGCTGGCGTATTTGTTCATCTCCCACGATCTCGCGGTGGTGGAGCATTTGTGCGCTCGCATTGCGGTTATGTATCTGGGGCGCCTCGTGGAAGTGGGTCCCGCTCGCGATGTGTGTCGGACGCCCGCCCATCCGTACACCCAGGCGCTCGTGTCGGCAGTTCCCCAGTTGCATTCCGATGGAGTTCCGCGCATTCAGCTTCGGGGCGATCCTCCATCGCCTGTGACCCCGCCCTCCGGCTGTCCCTTTCACCCCAGATGTCCTGTGGCCGAGGCTCGATGCCGGACGGAGCGCCCGCTCCTGCGCGTCATCGGGCAGGACCGCCAGGTGGCCTGCCACCTGGCGGTTTGAAGGTGCCGGAACCCTTCCCATCGGCTATTTCGCCGGATC
>CAIPFS010000591.1 GCA_903864375.1 uncultured Verrucomicrobiota bacterium | reverse complement strand
TTGTTGCTGGCCTCCGGAGAGTTCGTTGGGGAAACGGTGCCCGAATTCCTCCATCTGGACCTTGGTCAACGCTTCCAAAACCCGGCGGTCGCGCTCGTATTTATCCGTTTTGCGGGTGTCCAGACCGTATCCAACGTTTTGAAGGACATTGAGGTGGGGCCAGAGGGCGTAATTCTGGAAAACCATTCCGGTGTTCCGCTGGTGGGCGGGTACTCCGCTGACCTCCTCCTCATCGAAGTAGATTTCACCCTGGTCTGGAGCATGGAAACCGGCCAGCAGCCGCAGGAGCGTGGTTTTGCCGCAACCGCTGGGTCCCAGCAAAAAGAAAAAATTCGTGGTCGTTGATCTCCAGGGAAATGTCCTTCAGAACCGGACCGGCACCGAAATCTTTGGAGAGGTTTTGCAGACTGATTTTCATCGAAAGGAAGCGGTGGAACTCAAAGGGCTAGGGGTGACGGGCCAGACGTTGGTATTTTTCGGAAGCCCAACGCTGCCACTGTTGCTTGAGGCGTTGTCGTTCGGTGGCGTCCGCCCAGGGCCCGGAAGCCAGTTGGACCGCCTCGGCGGAGGTCAGGGGGGGCCTGCCCAGTTCCGCCACTTCCGCCGGAAGACTCCCCCGTTCGATGATGGCTTTCCAGGCACGAACCAAATCGCTGTGATTGTCCACCAGAAGGGCCCCATGGAGGGAACGAACGATGTCCCGGCGAGAACGCGCCAGATTGGCATCGAAGCGGAATGACTGCTTCAGCTCGAAGGGATTGACGCGGATGGCACTCTGTCCGGCATATTTCTGATAGATTTCGGGCCTGACCGGCAATCGACTGAGTGAATGAAACCGGGGGCCATCCGGATGGCCCTTCGGCAGGTACCAGAGTTGTTGGCCCGCATCGCTCAGGACGAAGGTGATAAACCGGCTGGTGACGACTGGATGCGGCCCGCCCCGGAGCTGGGCGATGCCATCCATGCTGGTCGAGGTGAAATCGGAGGGAAGGGTGAGTTCCAGGTTTGTGGCTCCCACGGCATCGATCTGAGTGAAACCAAAGTAATCCACACAAAAGGCGTACGCCGTCTGCCCGGCAACGCATTCCTTGGCGGTCGTGGTGCTGAACCGGTCGAATTGGCGGGTGTTGCCGGCGATGGCCGTCAACAGTTGCCAGCCGCCCTCCCAACCGTAGGCCTGCAGGAACGACTCATACATGTTGTTCATCGTTCCGCTGTTTCTGGCGTCGGCCGCCCCGACCCATCCCAGGATCCCGGGTTGCGCCAGTTGGTCCCAGCGTTCGATATGAGGAAGCCCGGCCAATTCCCGGGAGCGTTGATTTTCGAGGATTCCGAAGCTGGCGAGGCAGGCGCCAAACCAAAGGTGTCCCGGATCGAAGAGTTCGACACCGGCGGCCTGCGGGGGGATCCCCTTGAGGACTTCCGGATCGACGTCCGCAGCGGCCAGCATTCCTCCCTTCGCCAGCGCCAGACAAGGGTCCGGTCCCCCTCCAAAGAACAGGTCGATTCCGATGCCTTCGCCTGAACCCTTCCCCTTGAACTCCGATTCGACAAAACGCTGGGCCTCACTTGCGCCTCCCACGTCCCGCCATTCGACCGTCGCATCGGCTCCGAATTTTTCCTGATGCCAGCGTTGAAATGCCGCACCAAACTCCTCCCGGATTTCCGCCGGGTGAGGACTGATGGTGATCACGACATTCTGCCCCAGTGCCGATGCGGCGGCCCAAAAGGCTGCCATCCAACGGAGCGTGTTTCTGAGGCGCAGGATTCTGGCATTGGCCGACGTCGCGCGCCCCGGCCCTGCGACAAAAGGGACCACGGTTAAACGCGGATGAAAATTTGGCGTCGGTACAGAAACCGGGCAAGAACGAGCACCAATCCCAGCCCGGTCAATGCCAGGACCAGGGTGCCCGTGCCGGGTGCCACACTTCGATCGAGGAATTCTTTCACCTGTCCGCCGGTAAACCGGGCCGCCAGCCGTTCAAAGTCGATGATGGACCCGGCAAGATAAACGGTGATCGAGTTGGTGCCGACCCAGACAAACGGGGTGCACCAGGCCTTCCAGCCCCGGACATCGATGATCCAGTAGAAAGCGCCCAGAAAAATGGCGCTCCATCCTCCGGCAACCAGGACAAAGGACGACGACCAAATCTTTTTGATGACCGGGAACAAGGGATGCCAACCCCATCCAGCCGCCAGCAGCAGCAGCCCTACCCCGGCAATACTCAATGCCTTCTGGGTTGGACTCGGTCCGGGTGAACGGAGATAAATTCCCGCGAGCACCCCGAGCAGACCGCTGGCAACGGCCGGAATGGTGCTCAGCATCCCTTCCGGGTCAAAATGGCCGTCCCATTTCCGCCAGGGGAGGTGATTGAAGTCGAAGTGGTTGACCACGTTTTTGCCTTCATCGAAGCTGCCCGTGACCGTCTTGGTCGTTGCGTCGTAGAGACTTCGCGCCGTGCTGCCGGGGTTTGCCTTTATTTGCTCCGCGATGGCATGCTTCTCAAGGGAGATGTCCTTGACGGGCGTGAAGGCCACGAGGGCCCAAT
>CAIPFS010000590.1 GCA_903864375.1 uncultured Verrucomicrobiota bacterium | reverse complement strand
CCCCGGGGCGTCCACGGGGTAACTTATTATGGGCCATGCCATAAACCTGACTCAGCGTGTTCCAGTGTCCGGTGGTGGCCGAGGTGACCTCCCAATCGTAATAGACAACATTCGTTTGCTGAAGGGTCTCCAGGATTTTTGCCGGAATGGGATTGGTCATCACCGAGGGAACGAACATTCCGGCCATGACAAAATCTGAGTTTCCCTGTTTCTCCGGATAGAAACGAGGCGTCACGTAGGGAAATCCTTTGATGACGAAGCCGGAATTGTTGGTGTTGGCCTCAAGGTTGAACTTCAGTGCCACCGACCGGTTGGTGGGATGAAGGAAGGAATTGAGGTCCTCCATGGTGGATTTGAGAAGGATATCCGGCTGGCTGACCCGCGCACCGACGTAGGTCTGAAACGAGCTGTAGGGGGTATTGCTCGGCTGGCACCACAGGAACGCCTGGGTGGGGATTCCTCCCGCAGGCAACTTGTTGAGCCACGGCCATTGACTGAGCCATGGCTGGAGGTCGCGGGCGGCGGTGAATTTCACAAAGGGAAACCGGATGATCTCCGGGATATCCCAACGGGGAAGGGGAGTCGGAAATCCGGATTTGGTCTGAAGCTTGAGCTCTGTTTTCACCAGTCCGGAATCAACGACGATGCGGGTGATGGAGGTGGGCAGAGGGCCGCCGGTTTCAATGCGAAGCGCTGTTCCAGGATCAGCTGGGATTACCGCCAATTCCTTTCGTGTCTGCCGGACGTCGAGGGCATCGGAATCCGAAACAGCCACGAGCCAGCCTTGTTGATAGGAAACCTGGGGATGGCCATTGCCCAGGCGGGAAAGACTGAAGAAATTCGACCATGATTTTTCCCAGGCGGGAGCGCGGTCGGCGCTGATTGGAAATGCGACGGCGAATTCCCGTCGACCCGTTTTTGAGACCACAGTTTGACCCAGGGAGAGACCGTCCAGCAGCTCCGGCAGGATGTCCCGGGCTGAAGCCAGGGCTTGAGGTGAGACAATGCCCTGGGTATTCGCCAGCCGAGCCCAGAGGACCGCCGAATTGGAAATGAGCAAGGGGCGCAAGGCCACCGACTGGGGCAATTGAAGGAAGGAAGCCAGAACGGGGGCATTGGTTTGCAATTCCAGCGCCGTTCCACCGACAAATCGCCAGCGGATTTCCGGTGAAGGCCGGGGGCCGCCGCAGCCTTCGAGCAGGAGCATTGGAAGCAGGGTCAGCAGGGCAATCCCACGAATCACGAAGGTCTTCTCGAGCATACCAGAGGTGCCTAGGGGTGCCACGATTGTCCACCGATGGCAATCTTACAATTTTTTGGTCCACCCGGAGCGGGAATGTTGAAAAATGAGATCATCTGCAACGGAAGGAGGGCCGGAAGTGGAGCCGCAGAATCCCGTTGCCCAATGGAGAGTGGGCGCTACGTTGCTCCGAACAGTCGGGGCGAGGGTCCCGGCAGCTGATCGACGAGAATCAAATCCCATATTATGGCCTACCAACTTCCGCCCCTTCCGTATCCAAACAACGCCCTTGAGCCGTATATCGATGCCGCAACGATGGAGATCCATCACGATCGCCATCACAAGGCGTATGTTGACAACCTGAACAAAGCCGTGGCGGGGACTCCGCTCGAGTCGTTGGAACTCGCCGCTTTGATTGGAAATCTTCCCGGCGTCCCTGAGGGCATTCGTGGTCCGGTTCGGAACAATGGAGGTGGCCATTGGAATCATTCCTTTTTCTGGGAAATCATTGCCCCTGGAAAAGGTGGGGCTCCCAAGGGTCCCCTGGCGGAGGCGATCGTTTCTGCCTTCGGCGACTTTGAGTCCTTCAAGGCGAAATTTGAGGCGGCGGGTCTGGGCCGATTCGGATCTGGATGGGTGTGGTTGCTGGCAAGTGATGGGAAACTTCACATCGGGTCCACCGCCAATCAGGACAACCCCTTGATGGGCAAAGAAATCTCCGGTGTTGCCGGTCACCCGCTTCTGGCTGTGGATGTTTGGGAGCACGCCTATTACCTCAAATACCAGAACAAGCGGGCAGATTACCTCAAGGCTTGGTGGAATGTCGTCGACTGGGATGCGGTCTCGGCGCGCTTTCAGGCCTAGGAATCCAAAGCGGACGGGGAGCGGACGAATGTTTGGTGGTCGAGGCTCCGAGGGTCGTCGGTTCATGGGTTCACCGTGAACCGTTTCGAAGAATCCGCTTGAACGCTTTCAACTTTTGCCCACAACGGTGGTCGTCGATTGCGCCCGTAGCTCAGTTGGATAGAGCATCTGCCTTCTAAGCAGAGGGTCGCGCGTTCGAATCGCGCCGGGTGCACCACTCTCGATTCCTCATTGGGCTCTCAACAAAGGGGGGACACTAGCCGGCGAGTCGGCCGGATGGCCAGGCAGACGCTGGAGAGCGGCCTTCGGGACCTGGTTTTTGGGGAACTACTTCCCGTGTGAGTTGAGTCGGCGGAGACCGATTTCACCAGCAATATCCTCAAATTCCGCCTTGGAAACCTGTTCGAGTTCACGCCCGGTTCGAGCGAGACGTTCGTTGAGCTTGATGACCGTCTCGGTCATGGACGCGTGGGTTTCTTCGCTACCACCCACAAGGGCGAAATTTTTTCCGGTTGTCACCCGTCGATGACCGTCAGAGTCGAGTCCGACGCCCAGCAAAACAGCTTTCCCCGGAGAGTCCGAAGGCCCGGTCGATTGGTTCGACATAAAACCAAGTTATGGTGAAATTGGGCGTCGGCAAGGCGAAACGCTGAACTGGAAAGCAAAATGAGAGGAAATAACCTGCCTTGTTGAGGGATTCGCCTTGCTGAGTCAACCGGGAATTTGTTAGCACCTTTGAGGCATGGCAGCCATCGGTCGATTTCAAAAAGGGGACGACATCTTTTACGCAAAGGTGGTCGAAGGGGAATTGTTTCGCTTGATAGGCGATGTCTTCGGTTCCCCGTCATTCGAAAAAAAGTCCACTCCCCAAAAGGGAGTGAAAACATTGGTGCCGATTCAGCCATCCAAGATCATCGCCGTCGGGCTGAATTACAGTGAACACGCTCGAGAGGCTGGAAAGGAGCTCCCCAAAGAGCCATTGATCTGGCTCAAGGCAACCACGTCCTTGATTCCCGACGGGGCCAAGATCGAAATCCCGTTTCCTGTTCATCGGACTGACTTCGAGGCGGAGTTAGCCATTGTCATTGGCCGTCGGATGCGGAATGTGACGCCGGCGGCGGCGGCCCGATATATCTTTGGTTACACAGCGGCACAGGACATCACCGATCGAACCATCCAGAACAGTGAAAGTCAGTTCGCCCGCTGCAAGTCCTTCGACACCTTCACGCCGCTGGGACCCTATATTGAGACCAAGATTGACCCCCACGACCTGAGCATTCAGTTGTTTCAAAACGGGCAGTTGCGGCAAAACTCCAACACCTCCCAGATGATTTTCAATTGCTTCGATCTGGTGAGTTTCATCTCGACGAATCTGACCATGCTGCCCGGGGACGTCATCCTCACCGGGACTCCGAGCGGGGTGGGGCCAATTGAGTCCGGGGATCGCCTGGAAGTCCGCATTCAGGGGCTTGCCCCTCTGGTCAATACCGTCAAATAGTCCATTTTTTGTTGGACGTCTGATGACGCGGGAGGCTTGCCTCCTGCCGTCGCCTGATGTGGCACGTCTTCAATTTTCCACTCATCACCGATCATGCGCTGGAGTCAGACCTTTGTCCCCACACTCAAGGAAACGCCCGCTGAGGCTGAAATTGTATCCCACCAGCTCTTGTTGAGAGCGGGTTTGGTTCGAAAATTGTCTGGCGGACTCTATACGTTTTTGCCGTTGGGATTGCGGTCATTGAAAAAGGTGGAGGCCATCGTTCGAGCCGAAATGGACCGCGCCGGGGGCATCGAAGTCCTGATGCCGGCTCTCCAACCCCCGGAAATATGGCATCAGTCGGGTCGCTACCAGACCATGGTCGACGCGCTGTACAAATTGAAGGATCGGGCGGGGAAGGAATGGGTTTTGGGTCCCACGCATGAGGAGGTCATCACCCAGCTTGTGGCTAATGAGTTCAATTCCTACCGCCAGTTTCCGAGGAATTTTTATCAAATTCAGCTCAAGTTCCGCGATGAAATTCGGCCCCGCTTTGGTTTGATGCGGGCCAAGGAGTTCATCATGAAGGATGCCTACAGCTTCGACGTTTCGGATGAGGCTGCGATGGCGAGTTATCGTCGGATGTACGAGGCCTACACCCGTATTTTTGCGCGGTGTGGACTTCGAACCTTCCCGGTCGAGGCCGATACGGGAGTCATTGGGGGAAATTACTCCCATGAATTCATGGTGCCCGCGGAAACAGGAGAGAATGATGTCGCTTATTGCGAATCCGGAAAATACGCCGCCAACGTCGAGAAGGCGGTGAGTCGAGGTCCCCTTCTGCCAACGCCGGTGGTTTCGAGTGGAGCGACACCGGAAAAATTTCCGACGCCCGGGGTGGTGACGATAGAAGCCCTTTCGAAAGCGCCGTACCAGATTCCTGCGTTTCAGCAGATCAAGACTCTGGTCTACCGGATTGATTCAGGCATTGCTTTGATACTTGTCCGGGGTGACGACCATCTGAACGAACCCAAATTGATATCGCAATTGGGCTCCAACGCGGTCCGACCGGCGACCTCCGAGGAGATTTTCGCATCCCTGGCTGCCCATCCGGGTAGTTTGGGGGCCGTGTCCGGTGTTCCGGCCGCGGTTCCGGTTTTCGCTGACCTTGCCCTTCAGGGTGCCTGTGGGATGGTCACGGGAGCCAACGAGGACGGGAATCATTATCGTCATGTGGATATCGCCCGGGATATTCGCGTCACAAAATGGTTGGACCTGCGGACCGTTCAGGCGGGGGAACATTGTGTCGAAACCGATTTGCCCCTGAAGATTCGGAGGGCGATCGAAGTGGGACACGTTTTCAAGCTGGGGACCAAATACAGTGAAAAACTGAATGCGACCTACCTTTCAGAGGACGGTCAGCGACACCCCGTGGTGATGGGCTGCTATGGCATTGGCATCACCCGAACCCTGCAAGCGGTCATCGAGCAGTGCCAGGATAAGGACGGCATTCGCTGGCCATTGTCGGTCGCCCCTTACGAGGTCTGCCTGACGCCACTGAGCGTTGCCCCCCAATCGCCCGCCTGGCAGTTGGCTGAGCAGGTTTATCGGGATCTGGAACTGGCCGGGATTCAGGTCATTCTGGATGACCGGGACGAGCGTCCGGGAGTGAAGTTCAAGGACAGTGAACTCGCTGGCTTTCCTGTTCGGTTGGCGATTGGCGAAAAGTCCCTCGCCAAGGGTGAGGTTGAATTGAAACCGCGCGGAGGGACGCTCGAAGTGGTCAAGGTTGAGGACGCGGTTCGACGGGTAGTCGAATGGGTGACGACGGAGCGCGCGAAGTACGTGATTTGATTTTGTTGGTGTCGATGGCCGCTTCCGGTGCCTGGTAGAACAACACGGCGCTTCTAGTTGTTGGTCTGTCCATCGGGCCGAATAAAGCGGGTGAGGGGAGGACCCAGAAGAAACCGGACGCGGGCCCAGGACTCCGCCCCCACGTGAGCGTCGGCAAAGAGGTAATTTGCCCGTTGATCGTGACGAACGACGGCGACATCTGCGGAAAAATTCCGCGGAGCGAAGCCTCCGGAGGCCGCATCGGCGAAGTGAAAGTGATCGGAACTTCCATAGCTTCCGGTCGTCTCTGCAGCGTGAAGGGTCTCTGATGGCGCGGGAATTGCGGTCAGTCGGGAAAAATCCAATTGAGGGGCACCGAAGGGATTGGGCGTCAGGAAATCATTGACCGCATAACTGGCAATTCGAAGGTGATTGGTGTCGAGCGGACACCGGTAGATGTTCGTGAGGCCGTAAGCTGCCAGCTTTCCAATCCACGACGCGGCTTGGTGGGAGGTTTCAGGAAGACGATCGTTGTTATCCCCTTCATACAGGACACAGCCAATTCCCAATTGCCTCAAATTGGAAAGGCATTTTGCCGCTTGAGCCCGACCCCGGGCGCGAGACAGGGCGGGCAGCAACATTCCCGCGAGGATCGAGATAATCGCGACCACAACCAATAGCTCCACCAAAGTAAACGCAAGGAAACGAAGGCGTGGGCCCCGTTCACCGAATCTCTGGTGACTGCCGGCCTGAAATTCGGAATGACCGTCCTGGACCGACCAGATGCCAAACCCCGCTTGCTCCTCGAGCAGGGGCCGGGCCGTTCTTTCGTCAGGGGGGGCGGGATACCCGGGGATTGATTGCCGAAAAGAGGACACGAGGAGGGCAGGTGGATCCTGCCTGAGATCGGTGGCTTGTTCAGGGACCGCTGTCAATACCCGGGGGACGATTCGCAGGGTAACGGTGAAGCTCGCTCGTTTGGCTCCTCCTGGTGAACTGCAATCTCCGCCCGTTTTTGACCAAATCAGAGCCACGGTTTAGCCATCCAACCTCCCCAAGGCAGAGAATACGACCTCTGTGCCCCTAATGTCGGGCTCGACGGTTTCGATGGATCCCCAACAGAAGCAGGCCGATGCCGAGTCCCAAGAACTCCAGCGGGTTGAGCAAGGGAACATCTCCGACGTCGGAGGGGCCACCGGGGACTGCGGCTGGTAATACGGTCAATAGGGCGGGTTGGCTCAAAACGGAGCCTGCAATATTGGTGATGCGGCAGGAGAAGGTGGCCCCTGAATCAGCCAATTGAACCGCCGGCAAAATCAGTTCCGCAGAATTCGCGGCGGGAATGGCAGTGCCATCTCGAAGCCAGGAAACGGTGAGCGGTGTGAAGCCGTCCAAACCGACCGTAAAACGGGCGGAGCCGCCAGCAACCACAGTGAACGGCGACGGTTGAATCGTGATGCGGGGGGGCAGTGGAACAAGCAGCGTCCCGACCCGGTTGGACGTCGAGCCGGCGATGTTGGTGACGACGATCCAATAATCCCCCGCCTGTGAGGGTTGTACCTGTGCGAGGGTCAATGAATTCGACGTGCTGTCTGGCAAATCGTTGCCTCCGAACCGCCAGCGGTAGGCAAACGGTGCGGTACCCGACACGCTTGCTGAGAAGACCGCGGTGCCGCCAGGCAAAACCGTCTCGACGACGGATGTCGAAGTGACCTTTGGAGGCACAGCTGGAGAAAGCAAATCGATGAAACTTTGAGCCTTCGGTGTGCCCCAGCCTGTGCACAGGTCATAGCCGGGACCTGCAGAATAGACCCTCACGGCGTTGGTCTGGATCGTATTGTTGCCTACTTTAACGTCCCGGAATGCCTGAAGGTAGTTGCTGCCGCCCCCGATCGGGTAGATCAGGGGATTCAGAAATCCGATGGGGGCGCCGCCAGCCGCCATTGATTGTTGGTTGACCAAGGCAATCACGCCGGCCCAAAGCGGGGCGGCCGCGCTGGTCCCCGCCAGGCCGCCGGGTGAACCGTTGTTGAAATAGGCGATGATCCGATCAGCGGTCAGCGCCACGTCCGGCACATTCCTTGCCGTGGCGGAAAGCCCACCGAGGGTCGCTCCGACGGACGCCTGCCAGTTGGGAAGTTCCTGGGATGAACTGACTCCCCCTCCGCTGGCAGCCTTCTGTCCCGGTGCCCAATTCCAGACCGTTTCTGAAAGGTAGGGACCGCCCGGAGTGCTGGTGGTCAGGGTTGTGCCGCCGACGGAGGTCACCCACGGGGAATCAACCGGGTCCCAGATTTGTCCCTGCCAGGCGCCGGAATCACCCGACGCAGTGAGGAAGGACTGTCCCTGGGCGGCATATTGGAGAAGAATCTGTTCCAACTGGGCACTGCCGCCAGGATCGAGCCAAATCCAGGAACAACTGATTTGGCTGGCCAGATTGTCGTTGGCGATCTGGTTTAAAACATCATTGGGATTGTCCCCTTCATAAACCAGAATCGAATCCAGCCTGGGTGCCATGCAAATGGCCATCTCAATGTCCAACGCCACTTCGATGTTGTTTGCACCGACGGGTGAAGAGTAACCGGTAACCGGAACATTGGTCAGGGCAACCGGTGCCAATTTCGCCCGCTTCAGGTACAGGGAGATGTCATTGGTATAATAGCCATCGAATTCCACCAGCGCGATCCGTTGTCCGGAACCATCGAGAGTGACGGCGGGCAGATACGCATTTCGAAAATCCCTGCCAATATAGTACCCCGAAATGTCAGACCCGGTTTGTCCGAACGGATTTTTTCCCGGCACCGGCTCCAACTGGTGGAGTGCAGCCGGACGCGGTGGTCCAAGACTCGTCAATCCGGCAATTCCCAGGAACGGAATGGGGTGGAGTGGAACGGGGGAACGATTGGGGGAAAAAAAGGTTCGAGATTCCGCGGAATCTCGAAAAAGCTGGAGTTGAATCTGAAAGGCCCGCTCGACATCCGAGGCGGATCCCCGCAGGTCGATCAGGGTTCGGTTGGGATGCCGGTGGTCTATCTTGAGACCGTGGGAGAGGGCGAAATCGATGACCGCCTGATAATCGTCCTCGGTGGGACCAAAGCGCGCCGTGAACTCGGTGGGTGTCAAATAGTGTCCAAATTGAGGATCGGCCCGGTCGTAGAGTTGAACCAGAAGTTTGTCGAGCTCGCCTCGATTCCTCAGGGGAAGCCCGACCACCAACCGGAGCTCCTGATCGACGGGAAGTCGACCCATCGGACGGCCAGGTGTGGGGTACCGACTTGTTTGAGAAGAACGTGGCTCTCGGGCCGCGAGAACGGAAGCTCCTGTAAGAAAAATGAGGAATAGAAGCTGGAATGGCAGCTGCCGGCAGTTGGAACCACGCAGCAACGAATCTGATGGCAAAAAATCCTTCATCCAAAGGGGGGAAACGAGGTGTCCAGCTCTGTGTCGAAACACGCTCATTGAGGCCGGCGATTGAACGCTTAACGAATCAAGGTTGCCTTGAGGAGGGTGCATCCATGGTTTCCAGTATTGGAAGTCCCTTGAGAGGTCATTGTTGGAAGAAGTTGAAGATTCAAATGGTGAATGCCATCACTGGAGGTGTCTCCGGCAAACCAACTGACCATGCGAGAGGACGGTTCGAGGGAGAACAGATTCAGATCCGTCGGCTCTCCTCCATCCCCTTGCATTCGAAGGATTCCACCATTCGAACCACTGCCGAAAAGGAGTTGGATTCCATGAGCCCGGACCGTGATTCCGAGTTGCGCACCGACCCAATCGGAATAGAGCCCACGGGTTAATCCGTATCCCGACTCCGGTGATTCCATCTTCCAGGGGTTCGGTTGATCAAAAACCGCGGATGTCGGTGTCAAATCCAATTCCTCGTGGCGGGGACCACCGAATAACACGCCGATGATGCGGGCGTTCCCTTCCGTGATCGAAATGCGAAGAGCGGACGATGTCCAACGGACTGCTGAAACTCCCCCGGTGATCCCGGATGAAATCTGGTTGGTGATGGCAGGCAGGACTTGAGATATGAGGGCGATCGGGACGGTGCCCGGCCGCGGAAGGAAGGCCTGGTCGTCTCGAAACGAGAAGTGGGAAATCAAATGTTCCCGTCCCTCATGGTCCAGCCAGGAACAATAACCGGCGAAGGAATTGGTTCCATATCCGTGAAATCCGTTGGACGCACTTCCCGGTACTCCAACGCCGCGTTCGATGAGCAGGGAAGCCCAGTTCCAACAGTGATGGCAGTAGGTGACATAGTTCGTGGAAACACCCGACCGACCGGGCACTTCGACAATGACGGAATCCTGAAACGCACTGGGCAGGTACCCCGGGTAATAGTAAAGGCTGGTCTTGGTCAGTCGAGCCCCCGACGATACCTCCAGGGGGATTCCTCCCACCATGGTTCCACCCAGTTCCAGGTACGGTTCGTCCGCGCTGGGCGAAGCAGCGGTGACCCGGTTGTTGGAAATTGGGACCGAAATTTCGGCCTGAGGATGGGAGGCCAGGACGCCCTGGATCGCTTCGGCCCAAGCCATCCATCCCTGATCATTCTGATGGATGACATCAACATATGTATTGGTACCGTTGCGGTTCACTTCCTCCACGTAGGCGGCGGTATCGGCAATCGAGCCGCCAATTTTTTCGCGAATGCCCAGGAGTGCGGTCAGGATTGAATCGGACGTAGGTGCGAAACGGTAGTCATTTTCAGTCAAAAAGAGAGTCGGTACCTGATGGTCCTGAATCAGGGCCCTACCGATCGATTCCAGATTATTCAAACTGTAGGGACCGGCATTCACCCCGAAACCCACGGTCACCAGATCCGGCTTGAATCGCCATAGTTGTGACGCCGAGGTCAATGGGAAGGTCGGTTGTGGCAAGGTTTCTGGATTGCGAATGCCAAAATCGGAAGCCACCCCGGCAAAACCTCCTCCTTGATGGACGGTTCCACAGGACTGGGCGGCTTTGGAAACGAGGGCGAGCCCGTAATCTGAAGCGGAGGAACTCACTCCCAGATTGTAGACAATGGGATCAAACCTGCTGGTAACGTGATAGCCGAATATGCTCAGGCTGGAGTCAAAGAGCAGTGCCCGCCAATTGACCGGAGGAGAAATCTCGGTCAGGGAGTCCCCCAATGTTGCCACCCGCAACGGTGAAGTTCCGGTTGCCAATTTAGCTTTGACCGACCCGAGGCGTGTGGGTGGAACGGCAAAAGAAATCGGCACCTGTACTTCATTGGTCGAATTGAAATGGGTGACCACAGCCGCAACCAGCAACTCCCCATCGCCGATCCAACGTCGCAAATTATGCAGTCGAAGGCTGCCAAAGTTCACGACCAGGTAGTTCGTGGCATCAGTCATCAAACGGACCGTGCCTCCAGGAAAATGACTGGTCGAGCCATCCGCCCAGACCAGATTTCCAGGTCCCACCGTTGCCGTAGTACCGTTCAAAGTGACGGAAAACGGATGCTTCGTTTGCTCATGGACATTCGGTAAGACCCGGTAGAACAAGTGGTCGTTCGTCGACGGGTTCAGATCGATTTGCTCGAGGCGGTTGGACGTGGACAGAAGGTAGTCCCAGTGAATCAAATCCGCACTGCTTTCCACAAGAACCGGACCGAAGACCTGATTCGAGAGGGAAAGACGAAGATGGCCGGAGCCATCCAGATGGATCTCAAGCCCCGGAATGCCGAAAGCCATCCCCTGCAACGTGCCGACCAGGAGGGCGGCGAGGGTTAATGCTATGGACGACAGTCCTCGCGCGAAACAAAGTGGTCCCGCAGGTCGAAAGGGGCGGCGCGGCTTCGCACCCTGCCGGGCGCCGGTCCAAAGCGTTACGGCGGCCCCCCGGCCCGTGGGCACACACGTCATGACCGCAATCTGCCGAGAGATTGCGCTGTGGCAAGGGCAATGGCCTCTCCCATCTCCTTTGTTCCCACTCGTCGGCAGTCTTGGTCGACGGGGTTGTGAATATCCCCGGTCCGCAATCCTTGAGCCAGGACGCTGAGAACGGCATTCTGGATCGCATCGGCGGCCTCGTTTTGACCAAAACTGTGGCGGAGCATCAAGGCGGCAGAGAGAATCTGGGCGATGGGGTTCGCAAGATTCTTCCCGGCAATGTCAGGGGCTGTGCCGCCGGCGGGTTCGTAGAAGCCAAATGTGCCACCCCCATCCACAATTGAACCCAGACTGGCGCTGGGCAGCATGCCCAACGAACCGGCGAGCGCAGCGGCTTCGTCCGAAAGGATGTCACCAAACATGTTTTCGCACAAAATCACGTCGAATTGAGTCGGGCGAATCACCAATTGCATGGCGGCATTGTCGACAAACATGTGTTCCAATGTGACCGCAGGGTAGTCGCGTCCGACGCGGGTAACGACCTCGCGCCAGAGGATTCCGTTTTCAAGCACGTTGGCCTTGTCGATGCTGGTGACCTTTTTGCGCCGTCCCATGGCCGCGTCGAAGGCAACCCGGGCAATGCGCTCGATCTCCGAAGAGGTGTAAACCATGGTGTCCAATGCCCGGCGCTGGCCGTCGGGAAGGGACTCAATGGTCTTGGGCTGGCCAAAGTAGAGGCCTCCAGTTAATTCCCGAACGACAAGAAGGTCCAGTCCGGAGCCCTGCCGCTCCGGTCGGAGCGGACAAAGGTGGGCAAGGGACGGCGGCAATTGAACGGGGCGAAGATTGGCGTAGAGCCCAAATTCCCGCCGGATGCGGAGCAATGCCGCCCGTTCGGGGCGCTGTTCCTTGGGTACCGTGGGATCCCGGTCCGGAAGCCCCACCGAACCGAACAGGATGGCGTCCGACCCTCGGCAGAGTTCCAGAGTGGAGGGCGGCAGGGCTTCGCCGGCGGCATCGATGGCTGCCCACCCGACGGGTGCCTCGGTTAGTTGAAATCGAAGGTCTGACGAACCCTCGACCGCCCTCAAGACGCGGATCGCTTCCCGCATGACCTCGGGTCCAACACCGTCACCTGCCAAAACTGCGACCTTGAAATTCAAATTCATTTGTCCGGGCAGTTTGAAAAGAGAATCGCCCGGCGGGAAGCCCGATTTGACATAATTCGCTCGCCCAACTTCAGTCCCAACAATACCTTCGGGGCTGTTGGAGTTTTCATGAGACACCGCTCGGAGATTGACGGACTCAGGGCCGTTGCCGTTATTCCCGTCATCCTGTTCCACCTGGGCTTCCGATGGATGGGG
>CAIPFS010000589.1 GCA_903864375.1 uncultured Verrucomicrobiota bacterium | reverse complement strand
GTCGTGGAGGCCCTGGCCATCATGGATAATAAAAACATCCGGGTCCTGCCGGTTCTGGACCAGGAACGCCGCTGCCGCGGCCTTCTTTCGGTGTTCAAGGCCAGCAAGTTTTTCTTCCCGGCCCCCAATCGCTTGTTTGATTCCCGCCGGATCCTCGCCTCCCTCCGCAGTCTGGCCCGTGTGCTCGAGGCCAAACTGATCTGCGCCTTCGAACCGGAACGGGAGCAGGACCTCGTCCTGATGGTGGCCGCCATGAAGTCGGTGTCCTTTCATGCGCGTCTGGCCAACTACCAGCCGGAAAAGCTGGTCGTCGTCGTCGGCGACCGGGAGGACATCCAGCAACTGGCGATCGAGAAACGGGTCCGGGTGGTCGTGGTGACGGGCGGGTTTGGGGTCTCCCAGACCATCATGGATCTGGCCCAGAAAAACGAGGTCGCCCTCATCCTCACCCCGCACGACTCCGCCACCACCGCCATGCTGTGCCGCTCCGCCATTTCGGTGGAGCACTTGCTGCGCGAAGACTTCCTGACCTTTTCCGCCGAGGAATCCCTCGCGGGCGCCCGATCCATCGCCGCTGAATCCCAGTTCCAGGCCTTCCCGGTCGTCGACGAACAGCAACGAGTGGTGGGGATGCTGTCGAAGTCGGACTTCCTCAAGAAGGTCGACCGACAGTTGATTCTGGTCGACCACAACGAATTGACACAGGCCGTCCACGGGGCCGACCAGGTCGAAATTCTTGAAGTCCTGGACCATCACCGTCTGGGAGGATTCGCCACCGGCCATCCGATCCTTTTCCGGAATGAACCGGTCGGATCCACCTCGACCATTGTCGCCGACTGCTTTCTCCGGCACGGCGTGGAGCTTCCCGGGGCATCGCCGGATTGTTGCTGGCCGGCCTGGTGAGCGACACCCTGAATCTGACATCGCCCACCACCACCCACCGCGATGTTGAAATCCTGGCAGAACTGGAACGCCGCTCCGGGGTGAATGCCACGGAATTCACCGACAAACTGTTCCGGTCCGGATCGGTCCTGGTGTCGAAGCCCGCCGCTCAGGCGATCACCGCCGACTGCAAGGAATACACTGAAGGCGGACATCATTTCAGCGTCAGTCAGATTGAGGAACTCGGCTTCGACACCTTCTGGAAACGCAAGGATGAGGTTCAGACGGCGCTGGCCAGCTACCGCGATCTTCACCAATACCTCTTTGCCGCCCTCTTTGTCACCGATGTGGTCCAGCAAAAGTCGCTGCTGCTGGTGGCGGCACCCAAAAAATTCCTGGGGGTCATCCACTACCCGCTGGTGGCGCCCGGTGTTTATGAGATGGAGGGCGTCGTTTCCCGCAAAAAGCAGCTCCTTCCCTACCTCTCCAGCCTGATGGTTCGCTTTTCCTCGACGCTGGAATCCGGAGGGGAGGAAGGCCATTAGGCATCACCCGGAAAATCCACTGAATTTAGCGAGAAAGGCTCCGTCCGTTGGACGTACTCAGGACGCAATATTCCCTGTGACGAACGGGAGTGCGATCGGTACCTTTCACCCATGCCCGTGCACATTCTTTTTTCCGCGAAACGTCGCCTGGCGGTTTTCGCTGTCTGGGGTCTCCTCGTGTCCGCTTCCGTGGCCCCGGCGGACACGATCCATCCGACCCATGCCTTTGCAGCATTTGGAGGCGAAACCCGATTTGTCGACGCCACGGGACACACGGTCTGGACCTATCCGGCAGCCACCCGCGATGGATTCGTCCTGCCCGATGGACGCCTGCTCCTGGCACTCTCCAAAAGTGACGCCCATCCGCATGGAGCCGTCGTCATCGTCCGTCCCATCGACCTCCATGGCACGAAGACCGGTGGCTATGCCTTTTCAACCAATGAATTCACCTGGGAGGGCACCCAATCCGAGGTGAACACCGCTCAACTCACGCCTGAGGGAAATATTGTCATCACCGAGGCGGGAGACCATCCGCGCATCCTGGAGCTCAGTCCGGCAGGAAAGATCGTGCTGGAGGTTCCTCTCAAATGCCAGACCACGAACCACCACATGGAGAGCCGGATGACCCGGAAACTGGCCAATGGCCATTATCTGGTGCCACAGCTGCTGGACAAGGTCGTCCGGGAATACGCCCCGAACGGGGAAATCGTCTGGGAATACAAGACGCCCGACGAACCCGCCGAAAGCTGGCCCTTCACCGCCATCCGCCTTCCCAATGGCAACACCCTGATCAATTGCACCCATGGCAACCATGTGGTGGAGGTCGATCCCCGGGGAACCGTGGTCTGGCACCTGACCAATGCCGACCTGCCTGAACCGTGGTTGAAGGACCCCTGCGGTGCCCAACGCCTGCCCAATGGCAACACCGTGATCACCAGCTATGGCGCCGGCGACCAAAAACTGAAGCTGCTGGAGGTCACCCCGGAGAAGAAAGTGGTCTGGACCTACGAAGAGCCGAAGGCCGGCGGCATTCACGAATTTCAGATCGTCGATACCGATGGTAAGACCCTGCCCTGGCCGCCGTTGAAATAGTCCACGCTGATGCTAAAAACCGAGACCAGCCGTCTTTTCGACTCGGTCCTGCGGACGGCCCGTGGGCTTCGCCGATGCGAAATCGACGTGGCCTGGACCACGAGGGGCTCGGCAGGAACCTCGCCCTACCCATGTGGCAGCTATTCAGTCGGTTACCCTGATGAGTCACGAGGCCACGGTAGGGCGAGCCTCCCGGCGAGCCGCGGCGGTTCGGATCGCCTCGGATACCCCCTCCAACAGGAAGCGGTTTCATCTCTATCTTCTGCGTCACCCGCAGTCGGTTCGCTGGCACCCTCGACACGGTGGTGCCTTTCGAACGGGACCGGTGGTGTTCCCCGCAATGATGGGGGACTTGCAGGAGCGTGTCCCTCCGACGGGCGGCTCGACAGCCCTGCTGATGTTGCTCTGATTCAATCGATTACATCTATATCGAAAGATGTAAGGATCAGTAGTGATTGGGGAGAAAAGCATGTCGACGCTCTGCTGCGCGGGCCAGCGGGACGGCTCTGGCCTCGAACGAAGACAGTTCACCCGTTCGCCAGCCTCCGGTTCATTGGCTTCCAATTTGTCGCCTGGTTTCTCGGCAGTTGCGTGCTGGTCATGGGAGGCGCGGCCACGCCAGAGCAGGTTGAATTCTTCGAACGCAGGATTCGCCCGGTGCTCACCGATCAGTGTTACTCCTGCCACAGTCATTCCGGGGAGAAACTCAAGGCCAACCTGTTTCTCGACAGCCGGGAGGATGCCCTCAAAGGCGGCGATACCGGGCCTGCCATGATCGCGGGTCAACCGGAGAAGAGTCTGCTGATCGAGGCCATTCGATATGGCAATCCAGACCTTCAGATGCCGCCGAAGAAGCGGTTGTCGCCCGAACAGGTGGCCGACCTGACCGCATGGGTTCAGAATGGTGCCCCATGGCCCGATGAACCGCCCAAAACCGCCAAACGCGCCGGCTTCGATCTTCAAAAGCGGAAATCGGAGCATTGGTGCTGGCAGCCGGTGGTCGCCTCCACCCCTCCCCAGGTCTCGGACAGTACGTGGCCGCGGGTGGGAGCGGACCGATTTATTCTCGACCGCCTGACCCGGGCTGGATTGAAGCCCGCGCCATCCGCCGGCAAGGAGGCCCTGTTGCGTCGCATCACCTTTGACCTGACAGGCCTTCCACCGACCCCGTCCGAAATCGACGCCTTCCTGACCGATGCCTCTTCGACCGCCTGGGTGACGGTGGTCGACCGCCTGCTGGCCTCCCCGCGCTTTGGCGAGCGCTGGGCCCGCCATTGGCTGGACCTCGTGCGCTATGCGGAAACCCGCGGGCACGAGTTCGACCCGGCCATTCCCAATGCCTGGCAGTACCGGGATTATGTCATCCGGTCACTCAACTCGGATGTCCCCTACGACCAATGGGTCCGGGAACATCTGGCGGGGGATCTGATTCCCGCCCGTCTGAATCCGGTAACCGGCGCCAACGAATCGGTTTTGGGAACCGGTTTTTGGTTTCTGGGCGAGGAGGTTCACTCGCCAGTGGATATTCGTCAGGATGAAACCGACCGGCTCGACAACCGAATCGATGTGATGGGCAAGACCTTCCTGGGCGTGACGCTGGGATGTGCCCGATGCCACGACCATAAATTCGACGCCATTTCGCAACGAGACTATTACGCGCTCTCGGGGTACCTCATCAGCAGCGGCTATCGTCAGGTTCGATTCGAATCCATCGAGGCGCACCGTCAGATCTCCGCGGAATTGGAGGACCTTCACCAGAGCCTCCGCCCTCAATTGTTGAAACTGACTCTTCAGACCGGGGTCGAAGGCCTTCAAACGCATCGGGAAACCGTGGAGGCGGCAGAACGGATTCAACAGAGTGCCCACCCCTTGGGAGAGGCCGCTCTTGGCGGAACCCTGACGGTTGAAACCGTGGCCTGGTGGAGGGAATTGAAAGCCGCTCGCCTGGACCCCGGACATCCCCCTCATCTAATCCTGGAGTCTGCACCCCGCCCTGCGGAGGCGGCTCCGCCGACCAATGGTTGGACCGTGATTACGGATTACTCACCCGGGTCAGGCACCTGCAGTCCCTGGCTTCAGGATGGCTTCAGTTTTGGACGGCAACCGCTGGCCCCGGGTGAGGCGATCCCCGGTGTCTCCCCGGAACAGCCCGTGCAGGGTTTAAGCACCCGGGCGGCGGCATGGCGTCAGCCGTTCTGGAGCGGCCTTTCGGTGGAGGGGGGAGATCGTGACACGGGGCGGTTGGGTGGCTGGGAGCGAAGCGAACAAACCCTGCGTTCCCCGGATTTCCGGTTGGCCCATGCCCGACTGTGGTACCTGGTGCGGGGTGCCGGTCGCGCCTATGCCTGCGTCGACTCCCATCTGATGGTCAATGGACCGTTGCATGGGGCGTTGCTGCACGAATGGCAGACACCCGCCGACCGATGGACCTGGGTCGAACAAAACCTGGGCGATTACGTGGGACATCACCTTCACGTTGAATTCAGCCCGATGGGAACCGGCCTCATGGCCGTGGCGCAGGTCGTATCCTCCGAGGTTCGCCCTCCGCTGAATTCGACGGATATTCCAGCGGATTGGAAGCAGCTCGATGGCACCCCGGCCGATCGCCTCGTGACGGCTTTGCCTTCCGTGGCCAACGCCATCCTCCACGGGGCCACCGGCACTTTTTCGACGCCTCAATGGGAAGTCGCCGATTGGATGGTTCGGCACCTCGATCTTCTGTGCCCCCCGGACTCCCCGGCACGGCAGCAGTTGACGTTGAAGGCGGGTGAGTTGCTGGAACCCCAGAAACGCCTGGCGGCCCGGGTGCATCCCCATTCCGCCACCGCACCCGCCATGCTGGAGGGAAGCGGACTGGACGAAACCGTGTTGATACGCGGCGCTTCCCGACGTCCCGGGGAATTGGCTCCCCGCCGGTTCCTTGAAGCCCTGGCTGGGACCAATCAACCTCCGATTCGTTCCGGCAGCGGTCGCCTGGAATTGGCCCGACAAATCACCGATCCGTCCAATCCCCTGACCGGACGGGTGATGGTCAATCGTGTGTGGCATCATCTGTTCGGACGCGGACTGGTGGCTACGGTCGACAATTTTGGAGTCCTGGGCGAGCATCCATCCCATCCGGAATTGCTCGACTACCTTGCAAACCGCTTTGTGCATGAGCAGAGCTGGTCGTTGAAACAACTGATCCGTGAACTGGTCCTTTCCCGGACCTATCAGATGTCCAGTCGCCCCACCGATTCCGGGGCGGAGGAGTCCGACCCGCAAAACCTCCTGCTGCACCGGATGAACGTCCGGCGACTGGAGGGAGAGGCCATCCGCGATGCCCTGCTGGCCGTGTCGGGACGCCTCAACTTGAAGCCAGGGGGCCCCTCCGTACCGGTCCATCTGACACCCTTCATGGACGGTCGGGGTCGCCCCGGTCAGAGCGGTCCTTTGGATGGCGACGGACGCCGCAGCATTTACCAGGAGGTCCGCCGAAATTTCCTGAACCCGATGATGCTGACCTTTGACACCCCGATTCCCTTCAATTCCATGGGGCGGCGCAATCTCTCCAATGTGCCGGCCCAGGCCCTGATATTGATGAATGATCCGTTCGTGGTGGACCAGGCCGTGACCTGGGCAAAGTCGACCCCACCGGGTGCAGATGTTGAAGCCCGGATTTTTGCCATGTACCGGAAAGCCTTTGGCCGAAGCCCGACGACCACGGAAATCGATTCCGCAAAATCCTTTGTTCAAGATCAGATCGCCAGCTATGCGGGGGCAGACATTCAGGACGTCCGGGTGTGGGCGGACCTCGGACACGTCCTCTTCAACGTCAAAGAATTCATTTACCTCAACTGACATGAACGGACACCACTGCCGTCAATTTGCCCCCCGTCCGGTCAGTCGGAGGGAGATGCTGTCCCGATGCGCCATGGGTTTCGGGGCATTGGCATTCCACTCCCTGCTCGCGCCGCAG
This sequence comes from uncultured Verrucomicrobiota bacterium, assembly GCA_903864375.1. Lineage (GTDB taxonomy): Bacteria > Verrucomicrobiota > Verrucomicrobiia > Limisphaerales > UBA9464 > CAILNN01. The sequence goes on along the minus strand of CAIPFS010000589.1, from coordinate 2,945 downwards.
CGGGTGATCGGGGCCGCCCCGTCCGGATCGCCGCGGGATAATTCACTGGCCCCCCGGCAGAGCCACTACGCAGCGCGGGCGAAAAACATCATCTTTCTCTATATGGACGGAGGTCCGTCCCAGGTGGACACCTTCGATCCCAAGCCGCGACTGATTGCCGAGAACGGTAAGCCGTTTGGCATGAAGATGGAGCCGACCCAGTTCAATAACAACGGTTCCACCCTGGCATCGCCCTGGGCTTTCAAGCAGTACGGGAAAAGCGGTATCCCGGTCAGCGACCTGTTTCCCCATGTCGCCCAATGTGTCGATGATCTGGCCGTCATCCGGTCGATGACGAGCGAGTTCTCCGAGCACACCAATGCCAACTATTTCCTCCATACCGGAAGCGGGCTTCAAGGTCGCCCCAGCATGGGGGCCTGGGCGGGTTACGGACTGGGAACCGAAAATGCTGACCTTCCCGGATTCGTGGTGTTGAACGGGGGCCTGATCCCGCCGGGGGGATTGGACAATTTCAACAGTGGATTTCTTCCTGCCACATACCAGGGTTCGATCTTCCGTCCCGGGGGACAGGCCGTCGCCAATGTGGAACCCACCGAGGCCAGGCCGGAGTTGCAGCGAAGGAAGCTGGCCCTGATGCGTCAATTGGATGCCGAGGTGATTTCCCGCTACGGAAGTCTCGACAGCCTCGAAAGCGCGATCTCCAACTACGAACTGGCCGCCCGGATGCAACTGGCCGTGCCGGACTTGATGGAGATTTCCCGCGAATCAGCGGCCACGCGGGAACTCTACGGTCTGAATGCCCCCGCCGAGGGCACCCGCACCTTTGGGGCGCAATGCCTTCTGGCCCGGCGGTTGGTGGAGCGCGGTGTCCGTTTTGTCGAACTGACCTGCCCCAACGGAGCCGGGGATCGCTGGGACCAGCATGGAAATCTCAAAAACGGTCACGAAACCAACGCCCGTTTCGTCGATCAACCCATCGCCGGTCTGCTCAAGGACCTCAAGTCCCGGGGTCTCCTGGAGTCCACCCTGGTGGTCTGGAGTGGTGAGTTTGGGCGCACCCCGTTTGCCCAGGGGAGCGATGGTCGGGACCATAATCCGTTCACTTTCAGCATGTGGATGGCGGGCGGCGGGATTCGGGGGGGCACCATTTTCGGTGCGTCCGACGACTACGGATACAAGGCGGTGGAAAACAAGGTCACCATTCACGACCTTCACGCCACCATGCTCCATCTCCTCGGAATCGACCACACCCACCTCACCTTCCGCTACAGCGGTCGGGACATGCGGTTGACCGATGTCTACGGGGAGGTCATCACCGGGGTTCTGGCGTGAACTGTCGGATGGCCCCTTTTCCCGGGCTGAGGCGAATTCTCAAAGTCGCGGCCTTCGCCTTGTTGGTTTTTGGCACTCACGGTGCCGCCCCGGCTTCCCTCGGACCGTTCCAGAGGGTCACCCTGTTGAGCGGAGAACCGTTTGTCTGGAACACGAACCGCGGCCACCCGGCCACGGTTTTTATTTTTCTGAGCACCGATTGCCCGATCTCCAACAGTTATGCCCCGGAGCTCCAGCGAATCCAATCCGCCTACTCTCTTCGGGATGTGCAATTCTGGGCGGTTTATTGCGAGCCGACCGAGACACCGGAATCCGTCCGCCGACACCTGAAGGAGTACCAACTGACCCTGCCAGGTCTTCGGGACCCGCGACAGGAACTCGCTCAAACATTAAAGGTCAGCCGGACACCGGAAGCTGCGGTCATCGATTCGCGTGGACAGCCTGTTTATCGGGGACGCATTGACGACCGACACCTGCGACTCGGGCAGTCCCGTCCCGAGGCGACCACCCACGAACTTCGGGATGTCCTCGATGCGGTGTTGGGCGGACGCCCGATTCCGGTGGCGGAAACCGTGGCGGTCGGGTGTCATCTCCCTCCGCTTCCATGAATAGGAACCCTGCCACACCCTATCGTCCTGACGGCTTTTTCCCAAGACTGCTCCTGCGGGTGGTGCTCCTGGCCGTTGTGGGGTTCGGCGTCGAGGCCCGCGGCGGTGTCACCTTCAATCGGGATGTCGCCCCCCTGCTGTTCCAGAATTGCTCCACCTGCCATCGCCCCGGTCTGTCAGCTCCGTTCCCGCTCCTGACCTACGCGGACGCGCGAAAGCACAGTGCTGAAATCGTCGATGTGACCCAGCGGCGGTACATGCCACCGTGGCTTCCCGATTCCAGCTGTGGGCACTTTGTTGGAGAACGCGTCCTCAGCCCCGGCTCCATCCAGATGCTCAAAAAATGGGTGGAGGACGGCATGGAGGAGGGGCGCCTGGAGGATTTACCTGCCCTGCCCCAATGGGCCGACGGATGGCAATTGGGCCCTCCCGATCTGGTGGTCACGATGTCCCAACCCTACGTCCTCGCGCCCGATGGCAAGGATGTCTACCGCAACTTCGTCATCCCCATTCCCCTGCAACAGCGGCATTTCATCCGTGGGGTCGAATTCCACCCGGGCAATCAACGCGTGGTGCATCACGGATTCATCCAGATTGATGCCACCCGAAAATCCCGCGGAATGGCGGCTGGCGAGAACCCGCCGTCGTTTCCAGGCATGGAATTGCCCGAAACCGCGACCATGCCAGGTGGGCAGATGCTCGGGTGGCAGCCCGGCAAGGTTCCCTACTTTTCACCCGATGGATTGTCGTGGGTCCTGAATCCCAACAGTGACCTGGTCCTGCAATTGCACCTGCATCCCTCGGGGAAGCCGGAACCCATTCAGGCCAGCATCGGATTCTACTTCACAGACCGCCCCCCCACCAACAGCGCCTTCCGCCTGGAATTGGTGCGATTCGATCTGGATATCCCCCCGGGCACCACGAATTACCTGGTCGAGCATTCCTACTCCCTCCCCATCGACGTTCAACTGCTCGGCATCAGCCCGCACACCCATTATCTGGGAC
>CAIPFS010000588.1 GCA_903864375.1 uncultured Verrucomicrobiota bacterium | reverse complement strand
GCAGATGAGCCAACCGGGAACCTGGATTCCAAGACGGGAGATGAAATCCTGCGGGTGCTTCTCGACCTGAGGGCGGAGACCGGATTGACCCTGATCATTGCCACCCACGATGTCCGGGTGGCGGCACGGGCCGAGCGGACCGTGTTGCTGGCGGATGGTCGCCTCGCCGGGGCACATTAACTAGTGCCGTGGGATTGTTGAAACTTTTCAACCTCCTGCCGCGTATCATTGGGCGAGATGAATGCAAGTTTTCCATCGCCCTGGGTTCCGGTGACCAATGCCGGGACAGTTCCCAACACTGGTTTCCGGGTGCGGACCGGCGGCCCGATTTCCCAGGTTTTTCGGGGAGCGCCGATGCCTCCTCCCGCCTTTCAATCCCGCATCCTGACCCGGGACACCGACCGTCCGGAAGTGGATGGCCCCACACGTTTCAACGCCCGCCCGTTGCTGGTTGTCACCGGTGTCGTGTTGGCGGTGGCAGGCCTGGCGTGGGCCGGCTTCGCGGTGTGGCAATTTTATGATGCGGTCGCCCGGCTTACGACGTTTGCCCAGTCCGCCGCGGTTTGACCGATTTCTTCAGGCCGATGGAGCTGCTGCGCTTGGCCACCTTCCGGCTCGTTTTGATTTTTTCGACCGTGCCCAGTTTCAGGTAAATGTCCCGGATCGATTTCAACTGTTCATCGCGCTGGTCGTACAGCCGCTTCGGCTTCCGCGGCGCCACCCGGGTCAGCATATAAGCGGTCAACAACGGCAGGGCAATGGTCGTATCGGTGTAGCAGACCACGGAATCCGGGAGTTTGTCCGGGTCCACTTTTCCCCAACTGACCGCCTCCGCCGGCGTGGCTCCGCTCAGGCCTCCGGTGTCCGGGCGGGCGTCAGTGATTTGAAGGAAATAATCATGACCCTTTTCCTGGATGCCCATGACCTCCTGGATTTGAGGTTCGGTTTGCAGCATGAAATTCTTGGGTGATCCCCCTCCGAGAATGAAGACGCTGCTGGTGTGCTTCGACTTTTTGGCCGCATAGACGATGGCGGCCGTCTGGTTGACATCCCGATTCACATCCAATAGCAATCCGGAACCGCGGAGGGCCATGGCCGCCACATTCATGCCGATGCTGGAGTCGCCAGGACTGCTGGTAAAAATCGGAATACCCAGGTCATGGGCCACCGCGAGGACCGACGCATCCCGGATGCCCAGTTTCCGTCCCCGTTCGGCGACATAGCCTCCCAGCAGGTAATGGAATTCGTCGGTTCCCATGGGACGCTGAAATTCGGGTCCCTGAATCACCTGACGGACAAAGGCATCGGTATCGAGCAGGACGTTGTAGTCGAACAGGACATCATAAATGCGAATGACGCCGTCCTGATGCAGGGTGACATCGTTGAGAAAGGGACTGCCCTGATAGAGGGCCAGATCGAGCCCGTAATGGAGGTCGTGATACAGGTTGGCACCGGTGGAGACCACCCAGTCCACGAAACCGGCCTTCATCAGTGGAATCAGGCAGCTTTTGCCCAGGCCCGCCGGTGTCAGCGCTCCGGTGAGGCTGACCCCGATATAGCCGTCGTCCGGCAACATTTTGAGGGTCAGAAGCCGTGCGGCCTCCCGAAGCCGCCCTCCGTTGTAGGCCAGATAACATTGATCGAGCAAATCGGCCGCGGTGATGTCCCGTCCGATTCCCAGGGGATTGAGCCGCGGATAGGCGGCGAATTTTCCGGTCAGCGGGCGGGCAGATTCCTTGCTCATGTGAGGGGAAGAGTCAGGCGGTTGGCGACGGGAAAAAAGGCTAAAAATCGGGGCGCCGATTCTTTTTAACGGCCCTCCCGGGTTTGTCCGGAAGTCCTGCCGAAAGGCCTTGCCAGCCCGTGCGGTCCCGAACATCATTATGTGGGAGATAAAAGAGATTATTATCCGTGCCTTTCAGCATCCATTCGATCTATCGACTCGTTTTCAAAATCTGGCGGGAAAAGCGGCGGGCACTTTTCTTGAAGGTGCTCAATCCACGTTCCACAGACATCCTGCTGGATGTCGGTGGATATCCGTGGGTCTGGGCCGCCTTTCCGCAACCGGTTCAACGGATTGATTCCATGAACCTGCATCCGGTCGACTGGTCGCCCGGGAATGCGCCCGACCACAATATCCAGGTCCTGGTGGGCGACGGATGCGCCCTGCCTTTTGCTGACCACAGTTACGACATCGCCTTTTCCAACAGCGTGATCGAGCACGTGGGTTCGTTCGAACAACAGCAACGATTCGCGGCGGAGATCCGGCGGGTGGGTAAATCACTTTGGGTTCAGACCCCGGCCTATGAATGTCCCATCGAACCCCATTACCTGACCCCGTTCGTTCATTACTTCCCGCCATCCGTGCAAAAGGCGCTCCTGCGCTGGTTCAGTGTTTGGGGTTGGATCGTTCGCCCAAGCCGCGAGGTGGTTCACAACACGGTGGATTACACCCGGCTGTTGCGGAAGTCTCAGATGGTAGACCTTTTTCCGGACTGCGAGATCCGAACGGAGCGCCTCCTCTGGGTCCTGCCCAAGTCCTATATCGCCGTCCGAATCTGGAAGGATCCATCGGTGCATCCGGTGCACACCCCGGTTGGAGGGGGATGACGAACCGACGGAACGCTGCCGGCAAGCCGACAGGATTCCCGTGCGTTCGCTGACGCAAATCGGGCAGACTTCGGACGTGCCATTTGCCAGCGATGCCGAACGTCCCTACCGGGGAGACCTGGCCTCGGTCTATCATCAAGGCAAGCGCTCCATTCCCGAACGGGCCATCCCCTGGGTGTGCCGCGCGCGCGCCGAGTTATTCCAGCCTCAGGTCAAGCCAGACCACGTCGTTTTCGAGTTCGGCTGCGGATGGGGCTGGAACCTGGGAGCACTTCAGTGTGCGCGGCGTCTGGGACATGATCTGGCACCGATGGTTCCCCCCGCTCTCGCGCGTCTGGGGATTGAATTTGTTGAACACACCGAACGGATTCCCGACGGCAGTTGTGACCGAATCCTATGCCATCATGCCCTGGAACATGTTCTGGAACCGTCGGGCGTCCTCGAAGAACTCCGGCGACTGGTCCGTCCCGACGGACGGTTGCTCCTCGCCGTCCCGGAGGAACGGGAGGCCCGCTACCGGCGATTTGATCCGTGCGAGCCCAATCATCACCTCTATTCCTGGACGGTGCAGACGCTCGCCGCGCTGGTGACCGTTTGCGGATGGCGGGTCGAGGAGGCAGGGGTACGGCGATATGGTTACGATCGGCGGGCTGCCTTTCTGGCGGACCGCTTCGGGTGGGGCGAAGCCGGTTTTCGAAACGTCCGCTGGGGATTGCGGTCCCTGCGTCCCATCCGGGAGGTGGTCGTGTCCGCCGTGGCAGCGTCGTGATTCAGCTCCCAACCTTCCGTCTCTCCCTGGCGGGGACCTAAATCTCCACCTGCATTCCCAATTCCACCACCCGGCTGGGTGGGATGCGGAAAAAGGCCGTGGCGCTTTGGGCATTTCGGGACATCAGGGAGAAAATGCGCTCCCGCCAACGGGCCATTCCGGGATCCCTTGAGGAAATGATGGTCTCCCGGCTCAGGAAAAAGGTGGTCTCTCCCTCCTGATAGCTCAGGCCAAAGTCCCCACATTTCCTGAGGACGTCGACCACATTGGGCTCCTCCATGAAGCCGTAGTGCGTGCGGACCCGCCAGCAGCCTTTGCGAAGGGGTTCCACCTGAATGCGCGCCGACTCCTCGAGACGTGGCGTTTCGTCAATCATCACCGTCAGAAAGACAACCCTCTCGTGGAGGACCTTGTTGTGCTTGAGGTTGTGCAGGAGAGCCAGCGGCGTGGCCTCGGCATTGCCCGCCAGATAGATTGCCGTCCCGCGAACCCGGGCCGGCTCCCGCCGATCGAGACTCTGCAGAAAGGTTTCAATGGGCAGAGCTGATTCCCGGACCCGCTGCCAGAGCAGTCGCCGTCCGGTTTTCCAGGTGCTCATCAAGGTGAACAAAAAGACTCCAATCGCCAGCGGAAACCAGCCGCCGTTGAGAATTTTGAGGGCATTGGCCCCGAAGAACGACAATTCGATGACAAAAAAGACGCCACAAATGCCCCCCGCCAGCCAGGCGTTCCAATGCCACAAACGTCGCGCGGCGAAATAGAAAAGGAGCGTGGTGGCCAGCATTGTCAGGGTGACCGCAATCCCGTACGCAGCTGCGAGGTTGGACGAGGATTTGAAGGTCAGCACCAGGGCGATGGAGGCGATCGCCAGCGACCAATTGACCTGCGGCATGTAAATCTGGCCGCGCTCCCGTTCGCTGGTGTGATCGATGGTCATCCGGGGCAGAAAGCCCATCTGGATGGACTGCATGGTCAGCGAAAAGGCACCACTGATCAGCGCCTGGGACGCAATCACCGCCGCGATGGTCGCGAGCCCGATCAATGGATAGATGGACCAGTGCGGTGCCAGTTTGAAGAACGGGTTGTCGTTGGCGGTGGGGTCCTCGATCATCAAGGCTCCCTGTCCCAGGTAATTCAGGAGCAGTGCGGGCAGGACCATGCCGAACCAGGCATAACGAATCGGTCGGGCACCGAAATGCCCCATGTCGGCATAAAGGGCCTCGCCTCCGGTCACCGCCAGAAAAACGGACCCCATCACTTTGAAACCCAGGAACCCATGCCTCAGCAGGAACTCGATGCCCTGGAGGGGGTTGAGCGATGCCAGCACCTGCGGATGATGGACAATCCCGCGGACACCAAGAATTCCAATGGCCAGGAACCACAGCACCATGATGGGGCCGAGAT
>CAIPFS010000587.1 GCA_903864375.1 uncultured Verrucomicrobiota bacterium | reverse complement strand
TCTGGGGGGGCCTACACCGAGGAGATCATCGATGCGGCGTTGGTTCCACGGGGTTTGAGTGCGGAGGCGACCGAGTCGTTGAGGAACCTTTTCCAGGCCTCGGCGCGGGCGCGGTTCGCCGGGGATTCATCCGCGGTCGAATTGGACCGGATTTGCCAGAAAGCGGAGCAGGCTGTGAGGGATTTGCAGGAACTGGAGGGACAATCATGAGGTGCGCGAAGCGATTCATCATCGGGTGCCTGATGACCTGGCTCGCTCTCCGGATATCGGCTGGGGACCCTCAGGCCGATTTTGAACAGGCCAACCGGGTGCTGGCCGAGGGTAAATTTGCCGAAGCGGTCCGTGGCTATCAATCGATTCTTAAATCGGGAAGCAGTGCCGCCCTCCATAACAACCTCGGACTGGCTCTTTATCAGAACGGTCAATTGGGGCCGGCGATGGCCCAGTTCCGACTCGCGGAACGCCTTGCCCCCCGGGATGGCGAGATCAAAGCGAATTTACGGCTGGCGCGTTCCAAAATCTCAAAATCGATGACGGTCGACGGCATGGAGGGGCAGACGATGAGTTTGAATGAGTGGGCTTTGCTTCCCCTGGGCGCGATGTGGATTGCCGCGGGCTGCTGGTTTCTCAGCCTTTGGAACCCGCGAATGGGCTCCGTCCTTCGCGGTTACGCCTGGGGTGCGGGGGTTCTTTTTGTCATTTTGGGCGGCCTGGCCGCCCGTGCCATCGTGGTGCGCTACCAGGAACCCGACCTGGTGGTGGTCCGACCCGATGCCGCCCTCCGTCAGAGTCCCTTTCCGGAGGCCAAATCCATCCTCAACCTGGCCGAAGGTGCGGAGCTCCACATCGAGAATCTGCGCGCCGATTGGTATCTCGTCCGCGATCCCGGCTCCGACCGGACCGGTTGGGTGCGTCAGGATGTGGTGGAGCGGATACCTGTCCGGTAAGCCGGGGCTACGATTTCATGACCGCGAGCACCGGGTCCTGACGGGACTTGGTCCTTGTCCCGGTCTCAAGGTAGAAGATAACCTTTACCTGAATGGCTTCGAGCTCCAGAAAGGTGGTCCCGGAACGTCCGCTGGAGCCGCACCACCGGTTTCTTCTGGGGCTCGGGACGATGGGGATCGTTTTCCTGGCCCATCTGTTTTTTTTGGCTGCCATACTGGGGCTGTTGGTCCTGCTACTGGTGGAGTTGGCTCTGGTCATTGGCGGCGCCCGTTTCGGAGCTGCGGGTTTCTTCCTGCGCTGGATGGCTTCCCATACGGAATTGTTGGTGGTGTTTTTTCGGAGTGCCTGGATTTCAGGAGGCACACGCCATCCGCTGGTGTTGAGCCGGCAGGAAGCTCCCGCTCTGTTTGCCGCAACCCAGGAAATTTGTACCCGGGCAGAGGTTCCATTTCCTGATCGTATCGTCCTTGGCATGGGCTTGAACGCCGCCGTCCAGCTTGAGGGGATTTGGAAGGGAAGGGGCAGAACCACGCTCCTGATCGGAATCGACCTGCTGGCGGGATTGACCGTGACCGAGGTCGAATCCGTCCTGGGCCACGAATTGATGCATGCCCGCCGGGTCCAACGGGGTGCGGCACTCTGGTTTCGGAGCGGCTTGCTGCGAATTCAACAGCTGGCTCTGAATCTCAAGGCCCTTATCGCGGAAGCCCGGGGACAAAATCAGAAGGCGCAGTTGGCCACGGTGGTCCACGGATGGGCGGATTTTCTGGCCCGAACCTGCACACGTCTGGTTGCGGCCTGTTCCCGGCAGGATGAATTTGATGCCGACCGCGGAGCGGCGGAGGTGTGTGGGGACGCTGCATTTCGACAGGCGCTGGTCAAACTTCATGCGCTGGATTCCGTTGTGGGCCGTATTTCCTGGGCGGAACGGGTGGCCCGCAGCCAGTCTTCCCATGGGGTCGTAGACTGGCTGGTGGCGGAATTGGCGAATCCCTATCTGGAGCCGGATGCCGACCAGGGAGAAGTCACATCCAATCGATACTCGACCCATCCGTCCCTCGCGGATCGGCTCAACGCGCTTCCCCTGATTCCAGGGAAACGGACGCCGGATTCCCGCCCCGGGGTGCAGTTGCTGGCGCATGCGGAGCCATTGGCTGCCCGTCTCATGGATGACTACCGGCAATGGGCCGGCGTCTGGGAGCAACGGGATGATCGTCAGCTGAAGCGGTCTGCACGGCGGTTTTTTGGCGGTGGCAGACTGCGCCCTCTGCAGATTCCGGCCGTTGCCTTGGTGTTGTTTGGTCTATTGGCGACCATCGTGATCGGGGTGGGTGCGAAGGAACGCGGAATGACAGCGGTCTTCGTGGGCACGGCACTGGCCATCTCGGGACTGGGTGTCCTCCTGTACCGTCTTGGTGCCTACCGTCCGGATTTTACGCTTCCAATCCCGGAATACTCCCGCCTTCGGGCGTCCGGAACCCTTTCTCCACTGGCACCGGAAATGGAGCGCGAGCATGAGCTGGAAGTGAGACGACTGGCGCCGGATACTCTTCGAAAGTCAAAGCGCGCTGCCATTCTGGCAACCTCCAGTCATACCGCCTTTGCCGAATGCAATTTCCCGAGGGCGTTCCTGCTCGCCCGCGATTGTATCCGACTGCAACCCAAGTCAATTCCCGGGGCAGTGGCCTGGTTGATGGCGTGTGCTGCCACCGGGAACTTCCGGTTCATCCCCCAAGCCCTACGATTCGTGCGGCTTCGAACCGGGCTTCGGGGCGGTGAACTGGCGTGGGCGGTGGCCTGGACGTTCTTTAAAATGAACGACTGGATGCGTGCGGAGATGTGTCTGGCTCGTTGTTTGCGGCATTATCCGGAAAATCCAACCCTGCTGGCTCTGATCGCGATCGCCCAGTCGCATCGTGGAAAATGGCAGGCCAGCCGCGAAAACGCCGGGAAGGCCGTTCGCCAGCGGCCCGAAGACCGGGAACTGGCCGGTCTGCTGGTGAATGCCTGCATTGCCGGTGGCGAAGTCCGGCAGGCCTCCGAATTACTTTCCTCGAAATTTGATCCTCACAGCGTGGATCCGCAGGTCCTCATTCAATGGATGGGGATTCACCTCCTGGTCGGGGATCTTGCCCGGGCGGAACAGGTTCAGGCCCGATTGGAGGAGGCGCACCCGACTCCCCAAGCGCGGATGGAGGCCGCAGTGAAATTTGAGGCCTTTCGACAGGATCCACGGGCGGAGGAACTTTTTCAAAGGGCTCTCGACACAGGATTTTTGCCCGCAGCGCATCTGGGTCTCGCCCGCGTCGCCGCCCGTCGCCGGGATTGGGCGGGTTCCCGAAACCATATTCTTCTGGCGATGAATCTGGAGCAACCCGTGGTTGAAGGGAGCGTTTCCACGGCGCAGTGGATGGGCCAAAGTCTGAATCAGCTGCGAGGTCTGGGCCGTGCCATTCCGGGTTGCCGGGTGTGGTGGGTGATCCTTCAGTCGTCACTGCACCCGTCCATTCCCCCTGGCACCCGGCTTTTGGTGGCGGCAACCTCCCGCGAGTCCGCCCAGTCCCTTTTAAGGGAGGCCTTTGCCGCCATGCTCCCCTCGCACTCTCCCCAGTTGGATGCGGCCTTCACCTGGGAGGATGCCCCGTCTTCCATGCAGCCCGACGGCCCCTTCATTCCAGGGCTCCTGTTGATCACAGATGCGACTTCTTAAAACCGTTTTTGGCATGGAACTGGCTAAATGCTGGTGCCGGCCGGGTGGTCGGTTTTGTTAGGGTCGTTGGGGGTGAAACGCCGTTCGTCTTTGGACGGGCGGCGTTTCTTTCAGAGGTTTTCCATTGTCGATCTCCGCATTAGGCTGGCCGGGTCAATGCGGGTTATTCTCCATCTCGACATGGATGCGTTCTATGCCTCCGTGGAGCAACGGGACCGTCCGGAATTGCGTGGCCTTCCCGTGATTGTGGGCTCTCCTCCCGATCGACGGGGCGTCGTCTGTGCCGCCAGTTATGAAGCCCGGAGATTTGGCGTGCGTTCCGCGATGCCCAGTCGGACGGCCGCCCGCCTTTGTCCGGACGGTGTTTTTCTCTCGCCGCGGATGGATCAGTATCGCGAGGAATCCCGACGGATATTTCAGGTGGTCGCCGCCACCGGCGTGCTGGTGGAACAGGTTTCTGTCGACGAAGCCTACCTCGATGCGACCGAGTGGGTCCGCCAGTCGCCAGAGGGTGCGGTCGATCCCCTGCTGGCGGCCAAACCATTGGCAGCGTCGTTGAAACGGGATATTCGGGAGCAGCGTGGCCTGACCGCCAGTGTCGGTATTGCCGGCAACAAGCTGCTGGCGAAGCTGGCCAGTGACTTCAAGAAGCCCGACGGACTGACCTTGATTCCGGAGGAATCCAAGGTGCAGTTTCTTCGTCCGCTCCCGTGCCGGGCCTTGCATGGTGTGGGACGCGTGACCGCCGAGGTGCTTTCCCGGGCCGGGTTTCAAACGGTCGGTGATATCCAGGATTACGACGGCGATCTTCGGCCGCTGCTGGGTTCGTTCGGACCGGTCTTGAAACGCTTCGCCCTGGGGCTCGACGATCGTGCCCTCGAATTGGATGGGGAGGCCAAGAGCATCAGCAGTGAAAACACCTTTCTTCAGGACACCTCGGACCGTCCGGTGCTTCGCGCCTGCCTGAGGGAACAGGCGGCGGACATTGCGGCCCGACTGCAACAAAGCCGGATGGGTGCCCGGACGGTGCAGGTCAAGGTTCGCTATGCCGATTTCAAGACCCTGACGCGTCAGTTCAGCGTCGAAGATCCCGTGTTGGAGGCCGGAGAAATCTATCGGCTGGGATGCTGGC
>CAIPFS010000586.1 GCA_903864375.1 uncultured Verrucomicrobiota bacterium | reverse complement strand
TTTTTTACCTCGTCACCAACAGTCTGTCCTGGCTTCTGAACCCTTTCCATCACCCCGAATACACCCGGACGCTGGCGGGATGGCTTCAAGCCCTGACCAAGGGAGCCGGGGATTGGCCGGCCACCTGGGAGTTTTTCAAGAATTCGCTGCTCAGCAGTGCCCTCTTTACTGCTCTGTTTGGCTGGGCGGGATTGTACGTCAGCGCCGAATCTCCCGTGGAAAAAGGGGAGGTTCCTGAGGAAGCCGAGCCCGAGGAAGCCGGAGCCTGACTTGTGACGTCCTCCGCATGAAAATCGGCGTGCTTTCTGATACCCATGGGCATTTGGACCCACGGGTTCTCGACCTCTTCAAAGGGGTGGATCATATCCTGCATGCCGGTGACATCGGTTTTCCCAGTCTCATTCTGGACCTGGAGGCGATTGCCCCGGTGACGGCGGTGCTGGGAAATACGGATGACCCCCGGTTTGAATTCCGTGATCTCGAAGTGGTGGACCTGGGAGACCGCAAGTTCCTGCTCCATCACATCGTCGATCCCAAGGCACTGACGGAGCGGATTCAGCTGAGTTTTCTTCATCACGCCCCGGATGTGGTGGTGTTCGGTCATACTCATCGCAGGCACCATGAGCTCATTGGAGGCCGCCTCTTCATCAACCCGGGGTACTCGGGGGCACCACGCCATGCCACCGCCCGGTCAGTGGCGGTGCTGGAGATGGACGGAGACCAAATGACGGTCGACTTTCATGGGCTGGATTGATGGCCGGCCACCGGGTCGACGGCGAAGTCCTGACGGAGTTCCCGCATAAAGATCGATATCAGTCGGTGGGTTCTCCAGTCGAAATCCGTGTTGTTGTCCCGCCCTGGGTTTGAAACTCCGGCCCACTGTCGCTCCGCTTCATCCAGAAGTCTTCGCGCTTCCTCCCTGCTGCCCAATCGATTTCGTGTGCCGGCCAGAAGCAGGTTCGCGAGAATCCGCTGTTCCAGGGTTGAGACGGACTCCGCGAGAATCTTTTGGCTGATCTCCTCGGCGACCTTGAACTCCCCCAGACGGTATCGCAGGAAACCCATCGTCCATTCAATCAGTGGTTGCTCCACCTGGATGGGGTCCAGATTGCACGCCTTCTCCATCCATGCCGTCCACGCCGGCGAGGGGCGACTGAGGGATGGGAGAAGAAGGGTTCGGTAAACTTCCCTTGAAATCAATGTGCCGGATTCGGTGGGTTCCCATTGATCAGAATACCTGTCGACCCACTGTTGATACTCGGAAACACGGCCTTGGTCCGCGAGCAGCAGGGCGAGGTCGCTGGTGGCCGTGATGTTGTGGCTGTCGAAATGGATGGCCTGGGTCAGGGTGGCTATTGCCTGATCCCACAGGCCCTGCCGCGCCTCCCAGGAACCGCGCGCCGCCAGGATGTAGCCCCGGTCCACGTCCTGCAGGTTCGGACGACTCAGGAGGTCTGCCAGCAATTCGTCCAGCAAGTCTCCCCGTCCCGCCGTTGCATCATCGCGAACCACCCGCTCCAGGGTGACGTCGTTGTCAATCGCCACGGACAGGGACTGTTCGACTGCCAGTTCAAAAATCAACCGCCGTTGCTGCACCAACTCATTCCATCGGTGTTGCAGTCGGAAAATTCGAGCCAGAACCTCATGGCCCCAAAACGTGGTCGGATGACACTTCCCGTTGAATTTGATTCCGAGATCGATGGCTTCCCGGGTGAATTTCTCCGCATCCTCAAACCGACCTAGATCGGCGTCCGCTTCCCCGAGGTTGGTCAGGGTGACGATCATCCGGGGATCGCCTCCCGGGTATTCCCGGCGCTCGATGTCGAGGGCCTCGCGGGTCAATTGTTCGGCCTCGACCAACTGGTCGGGTTGATTCAAGACAAAGGCCAGATTAACGAGAGCCCGGGCAAATTCCACCCGATTGGTAGATGCCTGCTGACGCCGGACCGCCACCACCTGTCGCGCAAGGACGACCGCCTCGGTAGTCCTACCCCGGCGGGATCGGAGGACAGAAAGTCGGGAGAGAGCATCCACGGCAAGGGGGTCCTCTTCTCCCCCCAGTGTTCGGGCCAGTTTCAGGGTGGCCAGAATATTGGTTTCAGCCTCTTCAAATTGTCCGGTGGCATAAAGGACTCCCGAAAGATCATTCAATGAGGAGGCCACCAGGCGGTGATCGGGGCCGAAATGGAGCCTGCGGAGTTGCAGTGCACGCCGGTGCTCTTCGATGCTTCGGTCCAGAAAGCCGACCTCCTCGTACGCCTTGCCAAGGGTGGCCCGGAGTTCCGCCTCCACGTCCGGCTGATCCTTCAGATCATGGGTCATCCGTTGGGCGGCGCGCTCCAGAATCTCCCGGAGCAGGCTTGTATCCCGTCCCCTGGAATTGGAGGGACGAAGTCCCGTAAACATCTGCTCAAGGAATTGGGCGACCGTGGCACTGCGGAGTGCTTCGACATGGGCCGATTGACGGGCGGACCGTTCCCGCAGGTACATCCAGGTCGATGTCGCCGATGCCAGCAGCAGGATCACGGCGAACCCGCTGGCGCTGAGGAAAAACAAGCGGTGTCGGGCGTACAGTTTGCGCAGGCGATAAACGCGGGTGGGTGGACGTGCGGCGACCGGTTCGTGGCCGAGATACCGCTCAAGGTCCTGGGACAGTTCCTTGACCGTCTGATACCGGCGGGCCGGTTCCTGTGCCAGGCAGCGCAGGACGACCCAATCGAGATCGCCGCGGAGGGTGGTCAAAAGACGTTCCGAGGTCAATTGGCGCATTTCGGCCTGAAGCTGCCGACGTTCCAGACTCATTCGAGTCAGGCTTGTGGAAGGAGAAACCGGTTCATCGTCGAGTGAAGTGGATCGCCGCTGCTGTTGAAGAACAGAGGAGGGGATGGTGGGGGAGACAGGGGTTTGTCCGACGAGAAGTTCGAAAAGAATGACACCGAGGCTGTAAATATCACTGCGGGTGTCGACATCGCCCGGGCCGCAACCCGACTGCTCGGGGCTCATGTACGCCGGGGTGCCTATGGCCTGGTGGAGCTCCGTGACTGCGGTCTGCTCGCTGAGCTGGGCGCCGCCGGTGGCTTTGGCGATGCCAAAATCGATGATCTTCGCCTGCGGGATATTGTCGTGTACCGCCACGAGGATGTTCGACGGTTTGAGATCCCGGTGGATGACCCCCTTCTGGTGGGCATGCTGGACTCCATGGCAGACCTGCAGGAACAAGTCGATCCGTCGGTCCACGGAGAGACGCTGCTGATTGCAAAACTCCGTGATGCGAATCCCGGCCACCAGCTCCATGACAAAGAAGGGCCGGCCATTCTCGGTGGATCCCGCGTCCAAAACCCGGGCGATGTTGGGGTGATCCATCAGCGCCAACGCCTGGCGTTCGGCCTCGAATCGCGCGACGACCGCACGGGTGTCCATCCCCAACTTGATGACTTTGACGGCCACCTCCCGCCGCACAGGACGATCCTGAACCGCCCGGTACACCACCCCCCAACCTCCCTCTCCCAACTTGGACAGGAGGCGATAGTTTCCGACTTCGGTCGGAGCCAGACCGATTGGGGATGGGGTCGAATCTGGAAAATCGGGACTCGCTTCCTCGAAGAACAGGTCGGCCGCGAGGTGAACATCCAGAAGCCGTTCCACCTCGAGTCGCAAGGGGACATTGCCAGCGCACGCGGACTCCAGAAACCGACAGCGGTCTCCAGGGTCGGGGATGGCCAGTGCGGATTCCAACAGTTCGATTTCGATGGGCGACGCCATGGTTGAAATGGTTCGACAACTACGGACTCCAGATCATGCGCAATCGAAGCGGCAAACCGGACAGGAAATGCGGGGAACGGGTCTACTGGGCCCGGGCTGACGCTCCATTCGTCCCATTCGAGCCGGTGATTCGGGCGTACAGCCATGGTTTTGCGTGCGCCCAGTACCGGCGCACGGTCCGTTCGTTGATTTCCAGGGCTGCGGCAATCTCGAGGTCGGTCATGCCGGCAAAAAAGCGCAGTTTGACGATTTCGGCCTCCCGCGGGTCTTCTGCCGCCAAATCCGCCAGCGCCTCATGGATTTGAAGCAGCATTTCGTCCTTGTCGGGATGGGTTCCCACCTCGGAGTCGATCTTGTCGAGGTCGATGCGCACGGCACCGCCGCCTCTCTTGACGGCCTGCTTGGCCCGGGCGCGGTCCACCAGGATCCGGCGCATGGCCTCTGCAGCTGCTCCAAAAAAGTGCTGCCGGTTTTGAAAGGTGGGGTTGCCCCGGCCATGAAGCCGGATCCAGGCCTCATGGACGAGGGCCGTCGGTTGGAGGGTCTGGGGGCCCTGTTCGGACGCCATTTTCCCCGCAGCCAGGCGGCGCAGTTCATCGTAAACGAGGGAAAAAATGTCCTCCGGTGCATCCCTGCCGTCTTCACGGCAGGCGTCGATGATGCGTGTCACCTCACTCATGGATGAGGGACGCTAATGGAATCGGAAGACAACGGCAATCCACTACCCTGCGTAGTCGCGGATGGCCAGGTAGTGAAAGGCCGTTCCACCGATCACAAAGAGGTGCCAGATGAGATGGCTGAAGGGAATCCGGCGGGCGAGGAAGAAAAACACCCCCACCGTGTAGGAGACACCGCCGGCCAGCATCAGCAACAGCCCGGGAGTGGCCATTCGTTCGATGAGCGGGCGCGCGGCAATGAGGATGACCCAGCCCATTCCGACGTACAGGGCGGTTGAAAGCCGGGTATTGCCCAGGCCACGGCAGAGTTTGGAGGCGATGCCCAGGGCTGCCATCGACCAGATCAGGACCAGGAGTGTCCATCCCCATGGTCCGTGCAACACCCCCAGCGTGAAGGGCGTGTAGGTGCCGGCAATCAGCAGGAAGATGGCAATGTGATCGAGTCGCTCAAATTGATCCCGGGTTTTCCCCTCCGGCAGCGCGTGCAGGGCGGACGAAATGGTATAGAGCAACACGGCGGACAGGCTGAAAACCGTTGCGCCGATGATCTGCGGCAAGCCCCCCCGCCGCCATGCGGAATGGATGAGAAATCCGCCGCCGACCAACGCGGCGACGGCTCCCATGCCGTGGCTGAGCGCATGGGTAAACTCCTCCCGGGAAGACCAGACGCGATTGTCCTTCATCCCGTAGTCTTCAACGGGAACGAACAGGGGGGAAATCAAAATGGCCGCGGACGGGCACCTGATTTCTTCATGGGGATCCGGCGGCCATTGTGGCCATCAATGGGTCTCTTTTGCCTCTCCTGCCAGGACGGGATACACCACGCCCGCCAGCGCTGCTCCGATCAGCGGAGCGATCCAGAAGAGCCATAATTGCTGCAAAGCCCAGCCTCCAACGAATATCGCGGGGCCGGTGCTTCGTGCCGGATTGAC
>CAIPFS010000585.1 GCA_903864375.1 uncultured Verrucomicrobiota bacterium | reverse complement strand
TTGAAACCGCTGCTCCTCCTGCTCTGGCTCGCAAGTTCTGTGGTTCCGCTTCGAGGGGCGGAGTTCAAGACTGTGGCTGGAGAGGTTTACAAAGGTGAATTGTCTGCCGCCGACAAGGATGGTCTGGTGGTTCGGTTGGAAAGTGGTGATTTTTCGCCACGCGTCGATTGGGCCAAGCTGACCGACGAGACGTTGAAAGAGCTGGCTGACAACCCCAAAGCCAAACGGTTTGTCGAACCGTTTCTAGACCCTCCCGCGGAGACGATCGCGGTCAAGGAGGCCAAGGAGATTCCTGTCCACCAACCGACCCGGCTTGAACTGCCCGATGGCAAAAAGGGGTTGATTGCCGCCCTGACCACCCCCAATGGCTTGATCCTTCTGGGTGCCCTTTTCTTCGCCAATCTTTTCGGGGCCTATGAGGTGGCCCGGTTCAAATGGCGCCCGGTGGCCCTGGTCTGTGGAGTTTCTGCCCTCCTTCCAGTCGTTGGACCCATCATTTTCCTGCTGTTGCCCAAAGTCGCCCCTGTGGAGTCCGAGAACGCCACCCAGGTCGCCGTTCAGGAAACCAAGGTCGGCGTTCCGACCGGCGCGCCTGCCCCGGCGGGAGCTCCATCCGGTGGCGCGGCGGCGGCCCTTGGCCTGGCCAAAAGCACCGGAGGCGGTGGAGCAGCGCAGGACGCCCTACCAAAGATTTTCAAGCGCGGCGAAACGACGTTCAACCGGCGCTTCTTCGAAACCCAGTTTCCCAGCTTTTTCCGGGTCGTGGTCAGCGAAGCGGACAAGGAGTTGGTCCTGGATATTTCGGCGGGGAAGCAAAGCGTGGTGGCTACCCGCATCTCACGGATTTCGATGACGGAAATCCATGTCAAGACTGCCACCAATGCGGAAGCCGGCATCAATTTTGCCGAAATCAGCGAGGTCAAACTTCGAAACAAGGACGCCTGAACCGTCCTTCCCTCGAGGTTCTTCCAACTGACTCCACCCCTACTGAATCCCTCCGGCATGAAGCTCCGTGCGATTCTCCTTTTTGGCGCTCCTGGTGCCGGCAAAGGAACCCAGGGAAAGATTTTGGGACAAATTCCCAACTTCGCCCATTTTTCGTGCGGTGATGCGTTCCGCAATCTTCGGGTCGATAGTCCCCTGGGTCGTGTGTTCGTGGAATACGCCTCGAAAGGGCAGCTCGTTCCTGATGAGCCGACGATTGAGCTCTGGAAGGGATCGATCAACGGACTGACTGCGACCGGACGCTTTAATCCGGAAGCTGATACCATTATTCTGGACGGAATTCCGCGAAATCCGCGCCAGGTGGAGTTGATGCACGACCTGATCGAGGTGAAGGCGATTTTCAACCTCTTCTGTCCCGTCATCGAAAAACTCATCCATCGGCTGCAACGACGTGCCCTGAAGGAAAATCGACTCGACGACGCCAACGTCGAGGTCATCCGCGCCCGGCTGGAGACCTACAAACGAGAGACCCGGGCGGTCCTGGGATGCTACCCGGAACACCTCATTCACCAGATCGATTCCACCCAGGAACCGCTTCAGGTCCTGCTGGATATCCTCAAAATCCTCGCAAAGATTCCCAAGCCGGCCGTCAGCGATGGAAACACCACGTTCATGGTGGCTCCCCATCTGCAGGCTCAAAGCGTCTAGTCGGGTCGTCGAGGTTGTCCGTTCCGATTCGCCATGAGCGACCCCCGTCCGCGAATCGTGTTCATGGGAACCCCGGAACTCGCCCGGGTGGTTCTTCACCAACTCGTCTCGGATGGTCGCTTCGATATCGTGGCCGTGGTGGCCCAACCCGACCGACCCTCCGGACGCAATCTGGTCCCCCAGCCGCCGCCGGTAAAAATCGAGGCCCTTGCCTCGGGACTCCCCGTCTTGCAGCCCGAAAAAGCGCGGGATCCTGCGTTCATTGAAGTGCTTCGGGGTCTGCACCCCGACGTGGTGGTGGTGGCCGCCTACGGGCAACTGCTTCCCCAGGCCTTGTTGGATGTTCCGCTGCACGGGTGCCTGAACCTCCATACGTCCATCCTTCCCCGATGGCGCGGTGCCGCCCCCATCCAATGGGCCATTGCCTCCGGAGACACCGAAACCGGCGTGACCCTGAT
>CAIPFS010000584.1 GCA_903864375.1 uncultured Verrucomicrobiota bacterium | reverse complement strand
CCACCTTGGGCGAACCGGTGGCTGAGCTGAGTTGGTCACCCGACGGCCAGTGGCTCGCGATCGGGGGCGTGGAGGGGCGGGTGGCGATTTACGAAGCCAGTACCGGGCAGGCCATCCGCAACTGGCAGGCCCATGCCGGTGGCCTCTTTCGCTGTGCCTTCGCTCCCGTGACCGGGCTTCTGGCAACTGCGGGACAGGATGGGCATGTCCGGTTATGGAATGCTGCTTCGGGTGAAGCCGATCGATCCCTGCCCATGGGGGCAGCCTGGGTGGAACATCTGGCCTGGTCATCTGATGGTCAGTGGCTGGCTGCCTCTGCTGGACGGAATCTTCGTCTCTGGCACCCGGCGACCGGAGTGGTGCACGAAGCGCCACCAGCCAAAACCACGTGGTCCGGCCTGGCCTGGCATCATTCCCGGTCCGAGCTGGCTGTCGCCCGTTTTGGTGGCGTCGATATCTGGAGCGCCACCTTGGCCCGGCTGACCACCTCCCTCCCGTGGAAAACGTCGTTGATCTCGGTGGCTTGGTCGCCCGACGGACGCTGGATCGTGGCCGGCACTCAGGAGCTCAGCGTTCAAATCTGGCAACTTCCATTTCGTCCCGACTCCGAACTCGCCATGTCCGGCTATGCCGCCAAGGTCCGCCAATTGGCATGGCATCCCTCCAGTCGTTACCTGGACACCGGGGGTGGCACCGAGATCATGGTCTGGGACTGCGCCGGAAAAGGGCCCGAAGGCACCTCGCCGCGCATCCTGACGGGCCACCTCGCAAAGGTGACCGCTCTGACCTACCAAAAGGCCGGGCATTTGCTTGCCAGCGGAGGTGAAGAGGGTCGGGTGTTACTCTGGAATGCCGGAAAATCCTCCGACGCCCTCCGCCAGTACCAATTGGGAGCCCCAATTACTGCCGTAGCCTGGGACGCCCGGGATACGCGCCTAGCCATTGGAACCCACGCCGGCGAAGTGGCCCTGGGCAAATCGGTGACCGGATAGCGCCCCAGCGTGAAACCCAAAACCCGGGCTCGGGTTCACCGTTGTTTCTAAAAGCCACCGCTGGCGATGCGGGCTTTGACGATCTTACGCACCAAGGCGGCAGGCAGCGGGTTGTCCGCTGGAAAACGGACCGTATCCTTTATTTGTTTTGGGCTCAAAGGATGTTTGAGTTTCAGGGAGTCCGCCAAGTCGCCTGACAAAACTAACCCAGGGACCAGATGAACAGTTCGCGAGGGCTCCTGGCTGGAGGCCAAGTACGGGTCCGGTGTAGCACCCGTTCGGCACCGATTATCCTGACTTGGAAGTCAATCAGCGGGAAACAACGGTATTCTTGCGCCTCACATGCATGACAACGTCGACCGTCGCGCCAAACGCCACGCCCAAGGCGAGGCCCAGTGCGACATGGGAAAATGCCGCTCCCAGGGCAACGCCGATGGCGGCCCCAACACCGATTCCAGCACCTGTACCACTTTGGCTCAATAGGGACTTCGCTTCAGAATTTTCGGCCATAGTCAGTTCCTTGAAAGACGGGTTGATGTTGCGTGGATACCGAATAAGTGACTAACCAGCCCAACTGGACGACCGATGAGTTGGAAAAGCAAGCTGGAATGTGGGAGTTGGGCCACCCCGGGATTTGACCCAAAAATCGAACGACGTCGACGGCCTCAGTTCTGCTCGCCGAAGGATATTTTCGTCCCTCCAGAATATAAGGATAGTTATATTATTTATTATATAAAAACTTATACCATTTTATTAGAACACCTCTCATTCAATAATATTATCTACGAGCGCACGTTTATTTGTCACAAGCGCTGGATGATGAGTGCCCAAGGGTCTGAACGATCCCAAGGGACATAGCGAATACCGTGACGGGATACGGGGGCTTTCAGTGACATTTCTTCCCCGCTTGAATCGAGATTGTGCGCAATGCCGATCGGGACGAACCAACACCGTTCGGCACTATAGTCATTTTCTTTAGATATTGATTGACCAGCTTCCTATTTTTCGTGAGATATTCTCCTACTACCAGCAAGTCATTACCCTGATTCGTCCTCAACGTAGCTCCGTTTACGCCTCGACCCTATGTCCCTTATTGAGTCAAAAACCCCATTATCCGATGCCCAAAGAATTCCTTCCTCCGCGCCCCGTCTGTGGACGGTTTTGCGCGCGCTTTCAATCGTTTTGATGCCCGGAGCAGCATTTGGAGGCCAAAACCCCGGACCGCTCACCAACATCACCAGTTTCGCCACGCCACTTCTCGCGGCGGATGTGGCCCCACCGCTTCTCACCGCCCCACCCGAACCCTCGGGACTGAGTCAGTTCGTCAAGAACCGAACGGTTCTCCTTCAGATGGGGAAGGCCTTGTTTTGGGACATGCAGGTTGGAAGCGATGGCATCCAGGCCTGCGCTTCCTGCCATTTTCATGCGGGTGCGGATAGTCGGATCAAGAATCAGATTTCCCCGGGAATCAACGCCCTGCCATTTGCGGACTATACATTTCAAGTGGGTGGGGGACCCAACTACACGCTGAAAGCTTCCGACTTTCCCCTTTCGACAGCGCAGGCCCGAAATGATGTCGTCTCCTCGCAGGGCGTGTTTTCTGCTGAACCGATGGACCCGGATGGCTTTAACATCGGCTCGGTCAAGGTGCGGCGGGTCGAACCGCGAAATACGCCCACGACCATCAACGCGGTCTTCAACCGGCTTTTGTTTTGGGATGGCCGGGCCAAGGAATTTTTCAACGGAGGAACGCCCTTTGGACCCAATCCTTCCGGCGCCTATCCCGTTTTACAAATGGCCACCAATCGACAAAGTGCCTGGGCTCCGTTTGATGTCATTCGAAATGGCGGAATGGACAATGCCACACTGGCATCCCTCGCGGTTGGGCCGATTGTCAGCCTGTTCGAGATGAGCTCGGTCCAACGGACCCTGGTGGACTTCCACTTCACCCTCAAAAGTCATGCACGCTCCCTGAACAATACGCGTCCACTTGCACGGCAACGCGTCGCTCCGGATGACAGCGTTCTCGGAAATTTGAGCAAGTACCCCGGCAAAGGACTCGATGACGTCACGTACGCAGGCATGATCCAGAAAGCCTTTGTATCCACCTGGTGGAACTCGGATGTCACAGTGAATGGCTACACCCTTATGGAGGAGAATTTTTCGCTCTTCTGGGGACTGGCGATTCGGGAATACCTGGCGACTCAAAGGTCGGATTCGGGACTTAAAGCCGGCACTCCCTTTGATCGCTACCAGGCCGGCGACGAGTCGGCATTGACGCCTCAGCAGATCAACGGATTGCGGTTGTTCACCACCAGTGCAGCCAATGGCGGAGCCAACTGCAGCACCTGCCACGCCCTTCCGGAATTCACCCGGGCCTCGGTGCGCCGCACCGCAGCCATTGAACAGTTGACCGGAGGAGCCACACCCAAAAATTCAACCGTTGCGAACACCGGATTCCATACCGATTACGGTGTCCGCCTGCCCGGCGATGATCTGGGTGCCGGCAACCCGGGAACCTACCCCAACCCAGCCGCCGGAAACAGCACGACCAACACCCGACCCAATACCTTCAAAGCCCCGAGTTTGCGGAATATTGCGCTCACGGCTCCCTACATGCACACCGGACGTTTCCTGACCTTGGAACAAGTCGTCGACTTCTACAATGCCGGACGAAACGACGGCATCACCAACCGTGGTCCTGCGCTGAACCTGACTCAAAGCCAGAAGAATGATTTGGTCGCATTTTTGCGGTTTGGATTAACCGACAGTCGGGTGTTGTACGAAAAGGCACCCTTTGATCATCCGGAGATTTTCGTACCCAATGGCCATCCGGGAGACACCGTCAACGTACAAGTGGCATCCGATGGCAACGCCGTGGACAGTTTCCTGCAGATTCCGGCAGTGGGCGCGGCCGGTGGACCCTCGATCTCCAGTCAAAATATCGACGTGATTCTCGGTGCTGGAACCGACCCATACCCATCAACCCCGACCCGTCCAGGGCGCGGTTCGGGAGGCGATTCAGACCGATAGGGCCAGGACGGACCGCTCCCTTCAGGGGGAGCGGTTCCCGACAAGGCCAAAGGTCCGGGGCCTCCTCGTCTCTGGCACCGCGCTACGCGATTCGACGTCAGTTCACCTGTGCCCACAGGGGCGTTGGCCCTCTCAAGAGCGCCAACGGTGCGGCTCCATCCCAGCCCGGGCAATCCGCGCGGGTCGATGGCGAGTCATATTCCAGGGCTGAAAGCCCGGTCCAATTGACCGCTTTGATTGGAGCGAGGGAGGTTCTCGGGCAAATAGCTCGGGACAAGTAGCTCAGTGGGAAGCGTGGCTTCCTGGTGGGTGAGATTTGGGTCTGACAACGACAATGCCGCGGTTGCTCCCGGACTTGGAGTAAGAAATCCGACCTCGGTGCTTGATGCTGTTGGTGCCGACGGAGGGGGTCGAATCCGGAAGCCTGATTTCGTGGAGATTCGGTCAAAGTGCATCCAAGGCCTGTAAATAGGGCTCAAAATGCGTCTTTTTGAATCACTGCCGGATGACCCGATTTTCGTTTGCCCGAAGGTTTTTACCGATTCCGTTGTAACTAACTGTAATTAAAATCGACCCGGTGCGGGTGCAGACCCCGCAGCCACCCGGGCGTTGTCGAGGGAGTCGTCGATGATTTCGTTGGCGGGGTATGGCATCCGAGCACCGACGGTGCGATCCTGTGACGGCTCTGGGCATCGCCCTGGGTAGCTCGAGGGTGATTTCCATATGTTAGGGACTGAAAGTCATCCGATTGACGGCGGGCGGCAATGCCTGAGGCCCGGCTTTACAGACCAGTCGGTCGGGTGCAACATCTCCTGGTGAAGCTTTACGAGACAACCGGACGGGTTGGGCCGGGCGGCGTCCTGACGTTGAGCCACCTGCCGTTTCCCAGCGGCGACGAAGTCAAGGTCCGGATCGAATCCGCTGCGGATTTGCCAATAGCTCGCGCCCCGTTCGTCTTTGGACTCCACGCCGGACTGGTGACGGTGCACGAGGACTTTGACGCTCCCCTGCCCGATTCTTTCTGGCTGGGCGAAGATGAGACTCCTGCTTGATACTCAAGTCTTGCTGTGGGCTGACAGTGATCCCGACAAGCTCTCCCCGACGGCGAGTCGAGTTCTCTCGGACCCCGCAAACGTGCGCTTGTTGACCGTGGCAAGCTTGTGGGAAATCCAAATCAAAGCGCAACTCGGCAAGCTCCAGCTTCGGCTGCCCCTGGCAAAGCTGGTTGAGGAACAAGCGCTCAAGAATGCCCTTGAGATTCTCCCGGTTACCGCCACCCACGTTTTCGAACTAGGTCGGCTCCCATCGGTGCACAAAGACCCTTTTGACCGCCTCATCGCTTCGGTCGCACGTGTGGAGAAAGCGAGCCTTTTGAGCGCGGACCCCGTTTTCCAAGGCTATCCTGTCACTGTCATTTGGTGAACCCGGGTCTTCCGCGTCAAAGAAGACGTTGGAATCAATCATTAGCACGGCGGGACTCCCGAACTTTTTTCACCATTGAACGGTCAAACTTCAGCATCCGCAGTCCGCTATCGAACGTGGCAACCGAGTTCGCTTTGGCAATGATGAGTGGGGCTTGAGCCCGGATACACTGGCGGACAACCTCTGCTTTCGATGACTTGGCGGCTTTGGTTGCCTCATTCAGGAGCGCTAGCGTCTCCTCGTCGATCAACGTTGGCGACAACTTCGGCACGACGAAAGCATATCTCGATGGGTTATCCTGTAAAGCAAGACGGACCAACAGACGGTGAAT
>CAIPFS010000583.1 GCA_903864375.1 uncultured Verrucomicrobiota bacterium | reverse complement strand
GTCCAGGCCGGTCAGGCGGACGTCGGGTTGATCATTCATGAAGGTCAGCTCACCTACGCTCAAGAAGGGTTTGCTGTCTGTGAAGATCTGGGTGCCTGGTGGGGACGTGAAAATGACGGGCTGCCTCTTCCGTTGGGAGGCAACGTCATTCACAAACGGCATTCACCGGCGGTCCGGCGGGAAGTGGCCGACATCCTGGAGGCCAGTATCCGCTTCAGTCTGGAGCACCGCTCCGATGCCGTGGCCCACTCCATGCAATGGGCGCGAAACCTGGGAGTGGACCTGACCGACCGGTTCGTCGGCATGTACGTGAACCATTGGACGCTCGATTACGGCGACCGGGGACGCGACAGCATCCGCCGGTTTCTTTCTCGCGGACAGGCGGCGGGGGTGGTCCCGCAGGCACCCCCCCTCGAATTCGTCTAGGGCGACAGCCCAGAGGGGACAGGAACCCGGGGAGAGGACCGGCAGACGGTCAACCCCCTGTCCTCCCCGATTCCGTTCGCCGGATTACCGGGGGGGCAGGACTTTGTCCACTGCTACCCGGCTGAGGGTCACGTAGTTGGGCAGTCCGTTGAGGATGGGCAGCTTGGGTTCGCCCACGATCAACGGGGCCACGTAGTCGATGAACTTTTCGTTGGGAAGGAATCCGTCGGCATCGATCCAGTCGCGGGGAACAAAGTGTTCCACATTGGCGATGTTTTCCAGGTTCTCCAATTCCACCGTCGTCTTGTAGGGCTTGCTGGACAGCCGGACGATCTTGGGCATGAAGCCCGACTTGCCGTTGACCGCCTCCCGCACCGCGATCACCCCGCATTGGAAGGCCTCGTCGATGTCGGTCTGACTCGCAAAATGAGCCGCGGCGCGCTGGGCGTACCCCAGCTTCACCGTGCGGGTCTTCAGGTTGAGCCGACCCTGAACAATCTGGGCCAGCGCGTCAGCTGCTCCCGATAGAACCGGATGGCCGAAGGCATCCAGACGCGACTTGTCGGCACCAATTTCCTCGCCTGCCTGGTTTTTGACGCCTTCACCCGCAACCACGATGCAGTATTTGTAGGCCGCCACTGTGGCCTTGACCTGCTCGAGGAATCGAGCCTCATCCAGCGGAATCTCCGGCAACAGGATGATATGAGGAGCCAGCGCCGGGTTCCCCTGCTTGGCGAGTACCGTGCCGGCGGCAATCCATCCGGCGGCTCGGCCCATCACTTCGATGATGCAACAGGAACCGTCGTCCGTGGCCATCGAACCGACATCCAGTCCGACCTCCATCACCGTGGTGGCATTGTATTTAACCACCGAACCGTAACCAGGGCAGTGGTCCGTGCACGGAAGGTCGTTGTCGATGGTCTTGGGAACCCCCATCACGCGCAGCTCGTAGCCGCGTTTCACGGCTTGCAGGTGAATCTTGTGGGCGGTGTCCTGCGAATCATTGCCCCCCGCATAGAAAAAGTACCGGATGTTGTGGGCTTCGAACACCTGGAACAACCGGTCGATGTCTTTGGCCGCCTGCTCGGGCTTCTTGTCAAAATTGATCTTGTACCGACACGTGCCCAAGGCGGCCGCCGGGGTATTCTTCAACCCCTCGATGGTCTTGGCCCGTTCGTCACCCAAATCGACCAGTTCCTCGTTCAAGATGCCCAGGATGCCGTTGAGACCCCCGAGAATGTTTTCGATGCCAT